>JAEWJV010000391.1 GCA_023386395.1 Bacteroidota bacterium | reverse complement strand
GGTTATAGGTGCATTGCGGTTTGAAACGGTGGTTTTTACAGGCTCTGCGTTTAAGATGCAAATGGTGCGTTTAAATTTTTCATTTATGTTATTTACCAAAGCATCAAAATCATCAGCCTTCATATCTTTTCCAAACCTGGTTATCAATGAAGATAAGGCTGCTATATGCGCCGTTAAAATATAACCGCTGGCAATAAACTGGTGGTAAAATGACAGCTTTGCATCTCTTCTTTTTTCAGAAAGTATGCGCTGAAAATTATCGCTGAGGTTGGCCAGCGCCACAAAAGCCTCTTTTCGTACAGGCGTATAATCTGTTTTAAGCATTTCGGGTTGTCGCAATAACCCGGCTGCTACATTGAAATATTTTTTATTGGCATCAACAAAATGTTTTATGAGGTCTTTTGTTTGCTCATGCTCCCATAAAGGAAATATCATAAAAGATGCAATGAATGCTATTACACAACCAATAGCAGTATCAATAAGCCTGTCGGTAACAACTACGTTGAAATCAGACTGGTTTAAGAAATGAAAGCTGATAATAACATAAATGGTAATACACGTGCAACTTATATAATAGTTAAGTTTCAGCAGGCTGTAAGCTATTACCATGGTACATAGCAACAGCAGGAAGGCCAGCGTATTATTATTAACAAAATAGATGAAGGCAAATGATATAATTACGCCGGTTATAGTACCCAGCAAACGTTGCTTATTGCGTGTACGTGAAATGCTGTAGGCTGGTTTTAATATGGTGGCGATGGTTAATAAAATCCAGTAACCATGACCGAGTGGCAGGAACAAGGAAACAAAATAACCTATAAGCATTGCGATGGTTACACGCAGTGCATGCCGGAACTGGCTTGACTTAAGCGATATATTTCCAATAAGCAGCGACGGTGATATTTCCGTATGTTTTACTTTAAGCTCTGCGCCCGGGTAATCTTTATAAAACCTTGTGGCAATGGTTTCATAGCCTGAAAAATAATGAAGCCTTTTTATTCTTTCGCCTACATCCTGCACCGTAAAACGTATTTGCCGCAGCTTGATAAATAAAGGCAGCGTATTTTTATTAAGCCCTTTTTTTCTTTGTAAGGCAAAAACATCAGAAAGCTTTTTTAGCTGGGCATTAATATCTGTATAAGATTTTGACTGCTCATTAAACTGGATGGCATAGCCAATGCTGTTTAACTCCTGGCCAAAGGCGTGCAGCGAAGTTTCTATTTCCTGTAAAACTTCTGTATTATCAAAAGCTTTATGTATGTCGCTATAATCCTGGTGCAGTGAAATAAGATGTTCAAACAGGTCGGCGCTGTCGAGGAACATCATCATTAATATCCTTCCCTTGGCCGTGGAATCAATCACCATTTCCCTTGTGTTCAGCAGCATTTCCCGCAGGCTGTCCTGCTCCTGCTGAATGGTGATCTGTTTCAGGCTTAATTTATTATATAAATATTCATCATCGCGTTTTACTTTAAATAAAGCTGCAAGCGTTTCCACATATTCGGCAACAGAGCGCAGGCTTTCGCCCAGCTGTATTTGTATATAACGATAGGGCCGCAGGCGGTGCAGCACTAAACTCATTAAAAAATAACACATACCACCAGCCGTAAACATCAGCCCGTTAAGCCAGGGGCTGCCAAAACTCGACCGGCTGTCGATATTAAAAATAAAAACCAGCAAAGCAACCAGGCCCACTGAATTGGCGCGCTTGCCATAAATGCCGATAAGTGAAAAAAACAATCCAAACAGTACTATAAAAATGGTTATAAGAACAGGACTGTGATGAAGTGAAATGGCAATTACAACCACCAAAAAATTAAGACAAATGCTCGCCAGTATGGTATTACGGCGATGGGCAAACGGCCCGGGACTGTCCGTTGATCCTACAACCAATGCACCCAACGGAATCGCAGACAGCAGGCCCAGCATATCGTATTGATATAAAATAAGGGCAGGAATTATAGCCGCGGCCGTTATGCGGATGCCCGTAAATAAATATTGGCTTGAAAATATTTTTTTGAAAGTAAGCTGGTAATCCATGCAGTTTGCAAACTTAATAAAGTACCCAAAACGCGGGGTATTAAAGATAGCACTAACAACCGTTTGGATAGATAAATTGAAGTTGCGTACATTTGCGCCCTTCATGGAAATAGAAATATTAAAATCGAAAATCCACCGGGCTGTAATTACAGAAGCCAACCTGCAATATGTGGGCAGCTTAACACTGGATGAAGACCTGATGGATGCCGCCAACATTATCGAGAATGAAAAGGTACAGGTGGTGAATGTGAACAATGGTTCAAGGCTGGAAACCTATATTATTAAAGGTAAGCGTGGCAGCGGCACCGTTTGTTTAAACGGTCCGGCAGCAAGACATGGCGCTGTAGGCGATATCATAATTGTAATTGCCTATGCCACCATGGAATTTGAAGCAGCCAAAAAATTCAAACCCTGGCTGGTGTTTCCGAAGGAAGGAAACAGGTTGTAATAAACCGCTTAGTCAACACATTGTCAAAACTCCCTATCTCGTAATTAATTGTTAGCCGAAGCCGTTATTTTTGCGCCCAAAATTGAATAGTACTGGCGCGCAATAATGTTAATATAGCTTTAGTTGGTAACCCTAACAGCGGTAAATCCTCCTTATTTAATGCATTAACCGGCCTTAATCAAAAAGTAGGCAATTTCCCGGGCGTTACTGTCGATAAAAAAACAGGCATATCTAATTTATATGATAATGCTTCGGCTACTATTATTGATTTACCAGGCACCTACAGTCTCTACCCGCGCCGCGACGATGAATGGGTGGCCTACAAAGTTCTGCTGCATGCTGATGAAAAAATTCATCCGGAAATAGTTTTACTCGTTGCCGATGCCAGTAACCTGAAACGCAATTTACTTTTCTGCAGCCAGGTGATCGATTTAAAATATCCCGTGGTGATCGCACTTACCATGATGGACCTGGCCCGCAAAAAAGGAATTGAAATAGATGTGGCGGGCCTTTCAACTGAATTGGGCGTGCCGGTTATTGCCGTGAACCCGAGAAAAAATAAAGGTATTGGCGAACTAAAAAAAGTGCTGGCGCAAACAGCAAAGCTTCGCCAGCAGCCAAATAAAAGAGATTTTATAGATACCCTGGCGCTGGCGCCTTCCGCCATTGAAAAAGTGAAGCGTACTGTGCCGGGCATCAGCAATTATGAAGGCATTCATTATCTCATTAACCATGAAAATTTCAGTCTGCCCGATACGGTAAATGATGTGATTGAGCAGGCAGAAATTGATAATAATTTCAATCCATCCAAAACACAGGCAGAAGAAATCCTGCAACGCTATACGCGCATTAAACAGGTAATGCAGCAAAACGTGGTAGAGCCCGATCCGCTGCAACGCAAATTATTTACCGAGCATCTTGATAATATTCTTTTAAACCGGGTGTGGGGTTATGTAATCCTGCTGGTGGTTTTATTTGTTTTGTTTCAAAGCATATTCTGGCTGGCGCAATACCCGATGGACTGGATTGATGGCGGCTTTGCTCAGGTGAGCGGCTGGCTTAGTAACACATTGCCTGCTGCATGGTGGAGCGACCTGCTTATAAACGGGCTGGTTGCAGGGCTAAACGGTATACTTGTTTTCGTGCCGCAGATTATGATATTGTTTGGCCTGATCACCATACTGGAAGATACCGGCTATATGGCCCGCATAAGTTTTCTGAGCGATAAACTCATGCGCAAAGTGGGCTTAAACGGCAAAAGCGTAATGCCCATGATCAGTGGTTTTGCCTGCGCCGTGCCGGCCATTATGAGCACAAGAAATATTGAAAACAAAAAAGAACGATTGCTCACGATACTGGTTACACCTTTAATGAGCTGCAGTGCGAGGTTGCCCGTTTATACCATTCTTATCGCATTGGTTATACCCAATACTTATTACCTCGGCTTTTTAAGCCTTCAGGGTTTGGTAATGATGGGGCTTTACCTTTTAGGAACAGTGATGGCATTAGTGGTGAGTTATGTGTTCAAGTTCATCATTAAAATGAAAGAGAAAAGCTATTTCATTTTAGAATTGCCTGTTTACCGGGCGCCCCGTTGGAAAAATGTGGGCATCACTATGGTGGAAAAGGCTAAAATTTTTGTGAGCGAAGCCGGAAGGGTGATCCTTTTTATCAGCCTGATATTATGGTTTCTGAGCAGCTTCGGGCCGCCTTCACGCATGAATGCAGTAAATGAAAAATATACGGTTCAATTGCAGCAACAAAATATAAGCAAAGATTCCGTTGCTGAAATTGAAAAGCAATATGCATCAGCAAAACTGCAGAATTCTTTTGCAGGCATCCTCGGCAAAACAATAGAACCCGTTATAGAACCCCTGGGTTACGACTGGAAAATTGGCATTGCATTAATAACATCTTTTGCCGCGCGGGAAGTTTTTGTTGGCACTATGGCCACCTTGTACAGTGTTGAAGATAAAGATAACAACACCCGCACGTTGCAGGAGAAAATGGAGAGCGCTGTGCATGAAGATGGCCGTAAGGTTTATACGCTGCCCGCAGCTTTATCGTTAATGGTGTTTTATGTTTTTGCCATGCAGTGCATGAGTACACTGGCGATTGTAAAAAGAGAAACCCGTACCTGGAAATGGCCGGTTGTTCAGTTTGTATATATGACAGGGCTTGCCTATTTAATGAGCCTTCTTGTTTATAACCTGTTTTAATTTTCAGGGGTTTCTGAACAGCGCAATCAATATTAAATCTACTATTAAAACAGCACCGATTATAATGCTAAGCCTGTTTTGCAATAGCTTGGCCTGCCTGCTTTTTTCACTTCTTGAATTATAAATATTGTGCTGGCCGAAGTAGAACCATTTATACAAACTCCTATTAGATGTGCTTGAAAAAAACAGCACTGTTTTGAGTATAATTAAAATAAGCAGTATTGCTGTTACTGCATAAATGATGTACTGGTAAATCATAGCCATTGAATTTTTTTGTTGCAATGGCAAGCAGGTAATTCAGGCAAATTACAAAAATTTACTTTGTATTAAACCTTCGGTATATCAAAATTAATATTCCATTTTTCTTAATGTTGGCGCTTTAAACCAAGTTACAATAACCACGGCAATCGTCATGCAGCCGCCAAAAATTACAGAAGGCACTACGCCTAATAGTTTAGCCATTAAACCGCTTTCAAACTGGCCAAATTCATTGCTGGAATTTATGAACATGGAGTTTACGCTCATTACGCGGCCACGCATATTATCCGGTGTTTTTAGCTGCATAATGGTGCCGCGTACAAC
>JAEWJV010000385.1 GCA_023386395.1 Bacteroidota bacterium | reverse complement strand
GATCGATCCTGTGCACCCAATAACCGGCGAAGTCTATCACAATAAATGCAATGATGAAAGTCCATGCAGTTGATTGAATATGGTAAAGAGCGATCTTGTTTACAAGCCAGTCGTAAGTGAGAATAGTAATGCTTAAACCAAGCACATCTTTGGTTACATTGGTAATGCCGCTGCTGATGCTGCTAATCATATCCATGCCACGAACCGTGTCATTTCCTTTGTACCAGCCATACCATTTTTCAAATAAAACAAGCAACAGAAAAGCAGGCATTGCAATCAGCAAAATTTTACCATAAGCTTCCATACATCAACTATAATATAGTCAAAGGTAAAAAGATTAGGGTTTGAAGAAATACTGTAATAAGGAGAAATGCTTATTTAAAAGCAACACGAATTATAGAGATACAGAATTAAAAGGCCAAAGAAGTTTGCTTATTCATGATCTCTGTATAAAGCTTCTGGCTTTCAAGCGTAAGCTTGTCAAAATTTACCTGCACCTGCGGAATAATCTCTGAGAGTGTATTTATTCTTCCTTCTACATCAAGGAATTTATTCAGCACCACAATTCTTTTTTGCTCAAGCAGGCACCAGCCACTCTGAAATGTGCCCCGTTCGAAACGAATGGTGTAATTGCAGTCAGTAAGTATCTGCTGCAATTTATCAAGATATGCCTGTGAAGGTTTAACCATACTGCAAAGTTAAAAGCATATTGGCGGGGCAGGTTTGTTAATTTTCCACAGGTTGTTACTTATAAATAACGTCATTTTGTGGCCAAATGAAAAAAACATCAGCTATTGTAACATTTCATCCGTTTATCCGTACAATAATAAATTCAGATTTTCGAATATTAATTTTACAGCTTTTTAAAGAGCATTTATGACCGAACGGGACTATAATGAGTGCGTTAACCAATATGCTGACAATGTTTTTCGCTTTATCGTGAAAAACCTGCGGCATGAGGAAGATGCAAAGGATATTGTTCAAACTGCTTTTGAAAAATTATGGCGTAACCTTGAAACCGTGAACGCAGAAAAGTCGAAAGCCTTTTTGTTTACGGTGGCATACAATCAAATGATTGACCACATAAGAAAAGTAAAAAGGATAAGTTTAAAAGATGAGTTTAGTGCAGAAACAAGAACATACAGCCAGCCGGTGTCGAACCTGAAAAAAAATTTACAGGATGCATTGAATACGCTGAATGAAACGCAAAGAAGCCTGGTATTGCTGAAAGATTATGAAGGCTATAGCTATGAGGAAATTGGACAAATTACAGGACTGAATGAAAGCCAGGTAAAAGTTTACCTGCACCGTGCAAGATTAAACCTGCGCAATTATTTGGTAAAACCTGAAAATGTGTTGTAAGCTTAAATTTTTTTAAAATGCAAACGATCAACAGAAATAATTACGAAGAATTCTTTTTACTGTATGTAGATGGCGAGCTTGACATCGCACAACAGCATGCAGTTGAAAATTTCGTTCAGCAAAACCCGGATCTTACTGTTGAACTGGAAATGCTGGTGCATACAAAACTTATCCCTGAAAATATTTCGTTTAATAATAAAGAAGCTTTATTAAGAACGGAAGGCCATAACATTAATGAAACGAATTATGAGGAATTTTTTTTACTGTACATTGATAATGAATTAAGCGCTGCCAAGCGGGAAGAAGTGGAAAAATATGTATTGCAGCATCCAAAGCTGCAGGATGAATTCATTACTTTAAAACAGGCCGTGCTTACACCTGAAATAATCAGCTACGGTAATAAAGAGGATTTATACCGTACGGAGAAAAGAAGAACTGTTTATTTAAAACCTTTGTATTGGGCTGCGGCTGCGGTGTTCGTTGGTTTGTGTGGTATTGGTATATGGATGATGCAAACTACTAATAACAATAATGTTCAGCAACCGGTTGCTGTAAACAAACCTGCACCAACAAAACAACCAACGCAAAATACTTTAATTGAAAAACCTGTTACAACAGATAGCATTAAGGAAGAAGTGAAACAGGAACCTGTTATAGCAGAAAAGGCTTTGCCGGAAAAAACTGGAAAAGAAACTATTGCTAAAACTACTCATGTAAAAAAGAAAAAAGCTGATTCGGTTACACCAGGGCCGGAAGATAATATTATAAATGAACAGGATGAAGTCGCTTATCAGCCGCCGGTAATAAAACGCAGCATCAATAACAACGCTGCCCAACAGTCAAAAGAGCCACCTGTTGACAAAAACGATGTTGCAACCGGATTACTGCAAACCATTAATCCACAGCAAAACAATGCAGCTGCTTTGCAAGCCCCGGCAAAAGAAGACAACGAACTTCAAAACGGCTACAAGGTTTATAATGTTGCTTACAAAGAAATTAATACAAACGATGAAGACCGCTCTCTTCGCATAGGTATGCTCGATCTTAATAAAGACAAAGTAAAAGGCTTCTTTAAAAAAGCAGGACGGTTATTCGGCAAATCAAATAATGAAAATGAAGATGGCAAACTGCAGGTTGCCAATTTTGAAATAGACACAAAAAAACAATAACAACGCAAAAGCACAATACAATGAAACCGGGCATGATAATATTTCTCACACACGGAGAGATGTATATAGCAAGGTTGCATGAGGCCATTAAAAAATAAAACTTATACGAATGAAACGGATATTACTCGCAGGAATAATCATGCTGTCATCGCTGGTAACCTTTGCCCAAACCGACACAACCACAAAACCATCTACAGAAGACACGGTGCTTGTAGGCAATTTTATCATCATAAGAAACAATAAAGACAGGAATACGTACAACGATAGTTTGCCGCCGAGGCGCGGAGATTATACGATCGTCAATATACCAAAAAGAAGAGGATATGTTAACGCACGTCCAAACAGGCTCATCAGCACCAATTATCTCATCTTCGACCTTGGCTTTGCAAACTATAACGATAAAACTGTTTACGGCAGCCCTGAAGCCGCAGACTTCGCAGCTGCAGGCATTAATAAGAAAGACCTTAAGCTTATAACTGGCAAATCATCCAATGTAAACATCTGGCTGTTTATGCAAAAGCTTAACGTAACAAAGCATGTGCTTAACTTAAAATATGGTCTTGGCTTAAATATGTATAATTACCGTTACAACAGTAATATTTCTTTCCAGGAAAGGGCGCCGTATGTTATAATGGATACGGTTGATTTTTCAAAAAACAAATTATATGTTGGTTATGCAACCATACCATTCATGGTTAATGTGAGCCCTTTCCCTCATCGCCGTCACGGTCTTAATTTCAGTGCTGGCGTAAGTGCAGGCTACCGTATTGGAACGCATTCAAAACAAATAAGTGATGAGCGTGACAAAGTAAAGAATCATGATAGCTTCGACCTTAATGACTGGATGTTTGCTTATGTTGCAGAAATCGGTCTTGGCCCGGTACGCATATACGGCAGCTATAGTATCAATCCTTTGTTTGAAGATGCAAAACATTATCCATACACAGTTGGTTTAAGGTTCAGCAACTGGTAAAATAAATTTTAATAAATAAAACTGCACAATGCGTTAAGCGTTGTGCAGTTTTATTTTGAGTAACTGCGAAGCAGTTATTTGTTTTATGTTACCGGCAAAGGAACAGGTGGTATCACGGTTGTGTCACTCACTGCGGCTGAATTTCAGGTATCAGCTACGGTTTCAAATTCACAGTTACTTACTTATTGCTTCACTCACTTCTATAAACGAAGGATGTTTATCATCATGCAAAATGGTGATCGTTTCTTTCTTAAAATCGCTATCCTGCGCAGTTGGAATATTAATGAACTGCTGCGGGTTCCTGTCAACCAATGGAAACCATGAGCTTTGAATTTGTATCATAACCTTATGGCCTTTTAAAAAAGTATGCGCCACATCATTCAGTTCCAGTTTAACTTTTGTTGGTTGGTTGGGAACAAATGGTTCCGGCTTTTCAAAGCTGTTGCGGAACTTGCCGCGTATAACTTCTGCACGCACCAGTTGCTGCACATTACTATCCGGTAAAACATCAATCACCTTCACAATAAAATCTGCGTCGGTGCCGCTTAAGCTTACAGATAAATTCGCCGTAACAGGCCCCAGCAATGTAATGTCATCGTTTAAAACATCACTTGTATAATACACAACATCGCTGCGTTTGGAAGCAAAGGTTTGATCTGCGGCCATATATTCATTAATGCGGTCATCACTGCGTTTATCAATGTACGGAACAGGATTGGCAGGATCAGAAACATATTCATCTTTCCCTGACGTGTTTGCTTTCTGTAATAAAAGTTTATGGTCTTTATCTAAACTCCATGTTGCTTGTTTGATATGCTTTGGCGGCCAGGTTTCAAATGTTTGCCATTCATTGCTGCCCGTTATAAAAATGGTGGCTTCACCTTCATTAAAATGGCCTTTGC
>JAEWJV010000373.1 GCA_023386395.1 Bacteroidota bacterium | reverse complement strand
CCAGGGGAAAAGCGCTCGCCGGCAACAATAATAGTTATGCGGCTGATGTAACAGATACAAGCTGGCATACCATGACATTACCAGCCACCTGGGAAAGTAAAGGCCTTGATATTGACGGCATCGTTTGGTTTAAACGCACAGTTGATATACCGGCTGCATGGCAGGGCAAAACCATAAAACTGGATCTTGGGCCGATAGATGATAATGATGTAACTTTTTTAAACGGAAGCGTTGTGGATAGTACTTTACAGGATGGCATGTGGATGAAGAACCGTAATTATACAGTGCCTGCCAATCTTGTAAAGGCAGGGAAAAATACGCTTGCTGTTAAAGTGATTGATAATGCAGGCGGAGGAGGCATTTACGGGAAACCGGATCAATTGAAATTATATGCAGAAGGTGAAAAAGATACCATTAATTTATCAGGCGACTGGCTGTATAAAGTTGCAACTGTTAAACCACCCGTTGCAACAAATTCCAATCCTAACCAGCCTTCCGTTTTATACAACGGCATGATAGCACCGCTTGTACCCTTTGCCATTAAAGGCGCCATCTGGTACCAGGGCGAAGCAAATGTTGGCAGGGCAAAACAATACAGCAGATTATTTCCTTTAATGATAAGCGATTGGCGCAGGCTTTTTAATGAGCCTGGCTTTCCTTTTTATTTTGTACAGATAGCACCTTATAATTATGGCGGCGACAGCACGCAGGCAGCGGCATTAAGGGATGCACAACGCAGAACATTAACTGCATTGCCTAATACGGGCATGGCCGTAACAATGGATATTGGCGAAGCGGATAATATTCACCCGGCAAACAAGCAGGATGTTGGCAAGCGGTTATCCTTTTGGGCATTGAATAAAACATATAGCAATAAGAGCGTTGTTTATTCGGGCCCCTTATATAAAAGTTTTGAAGTAAAGGGAAATGAGGTTATTGTTTCATTTACCAATACGGAGGGCGGATTAACGTCAAATAATAAGCCGCTGAAAGATTTTGAATTACAGGATGCAGATGGCGTGTGGAAACCGGCAACAGCAAGTATTAAAGGCGATAAGATAATCGTAACAAGCGATGCAGTTACAAAGCCAGTGGGTGTGCGGTATGCTTATTATTCTTATGCTGAAGGAACGTTGTTTAATGGCAAAGGCTTGCCTGCATCATCTTTTACTTCTGAAGATTTGAAGTGATGGTTTTGGATTGTAAGGTTTAGATAATAGACTGGCTCAGTCTTTATTTCAACCTACAGGGTTGCCGGATTTAATTGCCGTCAGTTACCTTTTCCAATCGTTTTAAGCCGATATTGAAATTGAAGTTTGTGTGCGTTATACCAATGCTATCAGGCACGCCATTTTTATAATCAAGCATATGAATTCTCACAACGGATTTTCTTTTTGACGCCCTTTCCAGGCGGATAAGATTGTTGCAACATGCATCGGTTATATAATAATTAAATCCTTTTTCCTGGGGAAAAGTATAATAGTTATAGGCTGAATCTATATCTCTTTTTACATAACCATCTTGCATGCTGTAAGGGTGCATCATTACAATTTCAAAATCTTTTCGCAGCGTAGTAACAATGGCCTTCTTATTCATCTCATCAATAATATAATAAACTTTAAAAGCACCATCGGCTGCAAAGCCAAAATCAAAAAACTTAAATCCTGCTTCGCTGGAAAATACAATGCGTGTACTGCTGTCTGGCATTGTTTTTATAAGCAACAATCCGCTTAAATGTTTGCCAATAACATTCACCTGCGTATAGAATAAAGCATTAGAAAAATCCGGCCTGAATTTATCAAGACAATGCACATCGCCGGCTGTTTTTTGCAAATGTTTATAAGAAGACGAACAGCCGCATATAAGAAACAACAAACTAATGAGTAAATAGCGCGTCATTAAGATTGGTGTTTATTTCTTTGTTGATGAAATGTATAGTGGTATTATCACCCGACGCTTCATTCATCACAATAGTATTAACAGAATAATCCTTTTTATCGGTTATAACATTAATGTTCTTAAAAATCTGCTGCAGGTTTTTGGCAACCGGCGTAAGCTCTATCAAATAAGTTGTTTTGCCTTCAAAAACACTTACTTTAAAATCTGTGTTGGAAAAAGCAGTACCGCGAACGCAATCCACCACAATCTTATTTACCTGCTGAAAAAGTTTATTGGAGCTGGCAGATATTTTATTTTCTTTCTGACCGTCTTTTATATAAATATTATTGTTGCTCAATATCATTAAATATTGAAACGGCTGCGTGTATTCCATACGCACTTTATTCTCTTTCTTAAACCAGAATTTCCCTTTTGAGATTATTTTATCAGAGAGCATGGAAAGATTTTTTTCCTGCTGAAAATCTGCTTTGATTGAGTTGATCTTTTGAGAAGCTGCTGCAAACTGGCTTTTGAATACTGCTACATCCTTCACAGTAACATAACCCGCAGGTTGTGCTTTTGCAAAACAGCAAACCAATATTAAAAACACAATGAAAAATAGTTTATTCATACGCATTTATATCAAGCAATTTATCTAATCTCACAATACTGAAACCCATTTGCTGCAGGTGTTGTATAAATATTGGCAAAACGTTTAGAGTGATTTGGCAGGTATCGTGAAATAAAAAAATATTGCCGGGGTTTATGGAACGTGTTATTCGCTTTAATAGTTTTTGTTCGTCTTTAATCATAGTGTCATACGATCGCATGCTCCATCCAAGGGGTATATAATCGCCTTTAATGATAGCCTTTCTTACATTAGGGTTTATAACACCATAAGGCGGCCTGAAAAGCTTCGGCGTTTTACCGGTAATATCTTTTATAACGTTATCCGTTGACGCAAGTTCAGCCTTCATTTTGGCTGATGAAAAAAAATCAAACCATTTATCATGCGTATAGCTGTGATTACCGATGATATGGCCTTCTTCATGCACCTGTTTTAATAGATCTTTGTTTGCTTCAATGTGTTTGCCGATGCAAAAAAAAGCAGCCTGTATATTGTATTCTTTTAATACCTGTAATATTTCCGGTGTATAGTTTTGGGCAGGGCCATCATCAAAACTTAAAGCGATTTCTTTTTTAGTGGTGTTTGCTTTGCAAACGGTTTTTATAAAAAAATTGGAGCTGATGAAATAACATCCATAAAAAAGCACCACTGAATACAGGAATAACAATATGGCAATGCTCCAATACGTGAGATTGTAATTAATGCATAGCCATACACAAACAATCAATAACAATCCAACAACAATATTTGTATTCCTGAAGTTTAACATACATCTACCAGCAATAAAGAATGACAGGTATTGAGATAATGATTATAAATTAAGATCTTTTTTACATCGCTGTTAATAGTTTGATTACACAATTCCTGCGATGCAGCTTTGTTTTTTATAAGCTCCAAAGCCAGCCATAAAGCGAAAGCAGTTGACGTTGGATATTCCCCGCAAAGATGCTTATAGTTTACAATTTGTTTGCCTGTAAAAATATTTGTACCAGTCATCTCATAAACAGCATCATTTCTTTTATCACCATTTCTGCCGGTAATGATTAAATCAATATCATTGATAGATAAATGATGTGCTGCAAGAAATCCGTTTATTTTTTTTTCCACCGTTTCATCCGAACCATCAAAAAAAGTTTCTATGCCATCAATCTTTGCAATATTTTTTTCACTTTGCTCATTGCTTAAAAGAAAAAAGAAAGCGCCTTCGCCTGCAACAGTGCCTTTGTTTTTATAGCTGTAAAAATCTTCCTCTTCTGTGCTTCTATACAAACCAAATCTTTCGAGTATAGCATGGCTTGTATTGGTAATTTCATCTGCTGCACCAACCAGTACATCATTCATTTCATTTTCTTTCAGCAGCAGCAAACCATCTAACAAGGCACATTCAAAAGAAAGCCCACGCTGCGTAAAGGTATTATTGTAATTATGGCATTGCAACAGCAAAGCTATCTGCGCGCCAACCGTATTGTGTGTTGACTGAATAAACGCGGTTGGCGTAAGCATCTCTTCATTATAATCAATAATGCGTTTCAGAAAAATTTCCGTATCCTGCAAACATCCATACGCTGTGCCAACAACAATGCCGCCGGGCATTTCAACAGCCCCCTGCTGCAAACATTTTAACGCAGCCGCAGTACCCATTTTTATAATACGGCTCATGCGCCTGATAAGTTTGGCATCAATCAGTTCATCATAATCAGGTTCAATGCAAACAAAACGGTTACCTGATGGCTTTACTATTGAGTGCGGAAAATCTTTACTAAAAGTTTTTTGAGG
>JAEWJV010000343.1 GCA_023386395.1 Bacteroidota bacterium | reverse complement strand
GGTTATCAAACAGCGCTAAGGGTGGTAGTGTTTTTCATACTGCCTGCCTGGGGATTGAGTAACGCCGCTGCAACATTGGTTGGCCAAAATCTTGGCGCAAAACAGTTGCATCGTGCAGAAAAAAGTGTTATAAAAACAGCAAAATATAATGGTGTGTTTATGGGGCTTGTATCATTAATATTCCTGTTTGGCGCTTATCCTGTTATTAGTTTTTTTACCAACGATGAGGCGGTAAAGGAAATTGCTGTAAAAGCATTGCGCATCATGGCCTCAGGTTATATATTTTATGGCATAGGCATGGTAATGGCAAATGCTTTCAACGGTGCCGGTGATAGCTGGACGCCTACGTGGATAAACCTTGCAGGCTTTTGGTTTTTCCAGATACCATTAGCTTACCTGCTCACTTTATATTTCGATTTTGGGCCAACAGGTGTATTCGTATCCATACCTGTAGCTGAAACGTTGATCACTATTGTTGCTTGGTATTTTTTTAAACGTGGCGGGTGGAAGAAGGTAAGGGTCTGAACCATGATTTGGTGGATTCTTTATGATTAATAGATAGTTTTTATAATGCTCCTCAGCCAGATAAAAGATAATGATGATGCATTCAATAATTAAAAACAAATTATGGCCGTAGTTATGTAACATTTGTATAACCCGGCCATAAATAAAATTAATAATGGCCGGTTTTTTTATGCCCGGTCAAAAAACAAATAATTATGGGCTCAATAATAAGTATTGTAATAACAATATGTATTGTATCAATACTACACAATTATAAAAGCAAGTGGAAATACAGGCTGAAAATTTCGAAGATAAAGGCAGGCAATACTGCCCAGTTCTTTGATAATTATTTCATCGAACCAAGAAATTTTTATACAGCGGTTTTTAATACAGTGCCTTGCGTAGGATACATAGAGAACGTTGATATCAACAAACTTTTTGATTTGGTAAAAACAAATAAGTATGGCAATGTGCTGGAATCTTTTCAGCGTATTTATCACAACTGGGATGATGATACTGTTCGTTTTTCCAGAACATTTTTTGTGCTGGAAAATAAGATTGTTATACGAATGATGGATGACTGGAGTGATGTTTACTTCGATACAGCAAGTTATGACCTGGCGGGAATGATCCTTGCAGATTTTAAAACCTGCAAAGCGCCGCAAAAAGAGAAGGATTATGAGATCAATATCATTTCTTTAAACAACAATGATCTTGATCTTAAAACATTATCCATTAAGCCAACAACATTGGACATTGATCTTTATTATAACGATGATTTTAAAGCGGTAGATGCGGTAATAAAGGAAAGATTAGGCAAAGAAAATGATAAGGGTATTGTATTGCTGCATGGCTTGCCAGGCACCGGTAAAACAACTTACTTAAGATACCTGATTGGTAATCTTAAGAAGAAGGTGATGTTTGTTTCCCCAAGTGTTGCAGGCAACCTGATGAATCCTGAATTCATGGATTTATTATTGGATAATCCAAATGCAGTGCTGGTAATTGAAGACGCTGAAAATATTATAATGGACAGAAAGTACAGCAGCCAAAGCAGTGTAAGCAATCTGCTGAACATCAGCGATGGATTGCTGAGCGATTGTTTGAATGTGCAGATCATCTGTACTTTCAACAGTGAACTTGCATTTATTGACAGCGCTCTGCTGCGCAAAGGAAGATTGATAGCGAGATATGATTTTGGAAAATTGTCGGTTGATAAAGCAAGAAAACTGAGCGATCATTTAGGATTAAAAACTGAGATCAATAAACCGTTGACGCTTGCTGAGATCACAAATCCTGATGACGTAAATCCTCAACCGGTTAAAACAAAAGTGATTGGTTTCAGAAGGGAAGCGATAATGGAGAATTAAATGTTTAAAAGGGCTGGTGGGCTTTAAAACCTGCCGGCTCCTTTGCTATACATCATTTTTATTTCTGTAGAAAAATAGATCGAATAATAAACTGTATTGCGCAACGACAACACAAAAAGAGCGAAGATTAAAGTTTTTATTTTCAACAATGGAAACACTTTGTAAAGTGTGGTTTAATAACATAAATTAGCGTGTTATGGCATTTTAAGACGACACATACAGATAGAATTAAATAAGCATAACGTTAATGACAAATAGCAAACTTGACATAAAACTCAGACCGACAGAAGTAGCAGACTTAGATATTTTATTTGAATTTCAACTTGACAAAGAAGGTGGTTATTTAGCTGCATTTATGCCAAAAGACCCGGCAGACAAATCTGCTTACTTAAGCAAATACACAAAATTGTTAGACGAACCTACAGTAAATAATCAAACAATCGTTCTCGACAATATTATTGTGGGAAGTGTTGCCAGGTTTGTAATGGAAGGAGATGCAGAAATCACTTATTGGATAGATAGAAAATTTTGGGGACACGGAATAGCGACAAAAGCTCTTAAAGATTTTTTAGACATAGAAACTGCAAGACCAATATTTGGACGTGTTGCGTTTGACAATGTCGGTTCGCAGAAAGTGTTAGAAAAATGTGGTTTTGTCAAAATCGGCTCTGACAGGGGTTTTGCAAATGCCCGTCAAAAAGAAATTGAAGAATTGATTTACAAACTTGACAACTAATGGCAGAATAAAAAACGCTCTGTTTTGAATAAGTAACACATCCCGCCTGAGGTTATCATTATCACAGTATGGAATTATAATTATACACCATGAATTTTTTATTTGATAAAGAAATAATACTTGAAAACGCTTATGTTTTGCTAAGGCCTGTTACAAAAGCAGATGTTGAAAATTTATTGCCTGTGGCTATCCTGGATAAAGACCTGCTTCAATTTTCACCGGCACCCATTTATACAAAAGAGTTGCTTGAAAATTATATTGATAAAGCAATTGAAAACAGGCAGAATAACAACCGCTACGCTTTCATTGTGTTTGATAAAACCCAAAATGCTTATGCCGGGAGCACCAGTTTTTTAAACATATCAAATGCAGACGACAGGCTTGAAATTGGTGGAACCTGGTATGGAAAAGCATTTCAGCGAACTGGCTTAAACAGGAACTGTAAATATTTATTGCTTGCGTATGCTTTTGATGATCTTAATGCAGAAAGAGTTGAGTTTAAAACAGACGAAAGAAACATAGCATCAAGAAAAGCAATTGAAAAAGTCGGGGGAAAGTTTGAAGGCATTTTAAGGCACCACACTTTAATGTATGATGGCTTCAGGCGAAATACGGTATATTATAGTATTTTAAAGCAGGAGTGGAATGATCTGAAAAATAGCTTCTTTGATTAAAATGAAATAGAGAAAACGATAATCTGTTGGCATTTGTCTTCGACAATAAACATAATATGTGGGATTTACAGGTCAATCACAGGCAACTTCCATTCATTTATTTGCGTGTTTTTAAGATAACGAGAGACAGCAAATAAATAACCACCAATGTTCCAATTTCAATAAAAAATTTACCGTAAACAATATATGCGTTTTTTGTAAAAAAATTATCGTAGGAAAACTGCACGTTAGTACCTATTAACTCATAATAAGGAGTTCCAAATAAAAATATTACAATAAGTAAAAAAATAAATCCTATGGTAGCTTTTTTTTGATTTTTGTTAAATGTCATGACGCCATTAATTATACAATCCTTATACTAAGATATTAGATTTCGAATTACTTATTGTCTGATTTTTTATTCCTCTTATAACTTAATGTAGCAGTGCCAAACAATTGAAGAGCAGGTTGTGCCTTTGCAATCAATCATTCTCTCTTCTTTAAAAAAACCATTACAGTAGCCGCAAATTCTGGTGTGGATGCTGCGTGATTATGATCGCCGGGTGTAACTGCTGTTGTTGCATTAGGAAAGAAAGAAGCCAGTTCATCTGCATTGCCGTTATCAACATCACTGTCTCCATGAATAACCAATACCGGCGTTTTAATCTTTGATAAAATTTCTTTAGATGTAGATGGCTGGTATTTTTGAAGCAATGCAAGTGCCTGCTGGTCTAACCCGGCTTTTTGTACATTCTGCACCATCGCATGCAGCGAAGCAACTGTGTCAAATGCTAATGCATGATAAAACTGTATGCGCCGCGGCCAATCAGGATTGGTAAAATCCGAGCCCATGCCGCCCATTACGCCCTTATGCACATTTTTATCTAATGCGAGCAACCTTGCTGTTATAATCGAACCTCTCGAATAACCCACAACATCATATTTATTTATGTGGAGATGTTTTAATAAGAGCATTAAATCTTTTGCTTCAGCATCGTTATTATATGCCGCATCGGTATGCGGTTTGTCGGATTTGCCGTTACCCCGCAAATCCACCAATATAACTTTATTTCCTGCCACAATAAGGCTGTCGTATAAAGCCGCATGCCGCCATGAATTACTGTTCACAATAAAACCGTGTATCAGTAAAACAGGGAAACCATTGCCCCGTACCTCATAATAAATTTTTGTATTGTCAAACGATTTAAAATAACCTGAATCAACCGGTATTGTTTGCGCCTGCAGGTTTATGCTTAAAATAAATAAACCTGTCATTATTAACATTAAAACATTGAGATTCTTATGCATTTTTTTGTATTAAATATGATTAAATGTTTGGAAAGTTCTTTTTGGTATTCCTTCACATATCAGCCATTATCTTTACTAATAGTTTCCTAAATTGCCTTTCTTTAAAATTTACTCTTTATCTGTTAAAGATATTTGTCGTCTTAAAAAATCAAGTTTTATTATGCGTTTATCGAGTGCTATTGTGATGCTGGTTTTTGTTTGCTGCAGTTTTTCAGTTAACGCCCAAAACAGCGTTAACCATATCAATACGAAAATATGGTATCAGCAGGATTCTGCTGCTGATTTTATGGATGGCATAAGCCTTAATAAAGCTTACGAGCTTTTAAAAGGAAAAAAATCAACGCCTGTAATAGTTGCGGTGATTGATACGGGCGTTGATACAACGCATGAAGACCTTAAGAAAATCCTTTGGGTGAATAAGAAGGAAATTCCGGGCAATGGTATTGATGACGATAATAACGGATATATAGATGATATTCATGGATGGAATTTCCTTGGTAATAAAAATGGTGATAACCTTACCAAAACTTCTGATGAACGTTCCCGTGTTTATTATGCTTACCGGGATAAGTATGAAGGAAAGGATATTGATACAGGAAGTTTAAGCACTGACGAAAAATGGATATATGCAGAATGGAAAAAGGCCGCAGCCGATATGACCATTTCCACCGATGAGCAAATGGAAGTAATGATGCTGGAAGCATTGGATAAAAGCCTGCGCAAACAGGATGCTATTCTACAGCAGGAACTTGGTAAAAAAGAATATTCTATCAGCGACCTTGAGCATAGCGAAATAGCCAGTATTTCCGGCAAGCAGGCCAAAACGAGCTATATGAATATCTTAAAGATTGTGCAGACAGACAGCACCTCTACCAACGTAAGCCTGCTGGCTGATCTTGAAGAATAC
>JAEWJV010000330.1 GCA_023386395.1 Bacteroidota bacterium | reverse complement strand
CCTGTTGATGGAACGGTTATTTATAATCATTATCATAAAGGGAAATACCTGGTGGCCTGGCATCCAAAATCTTCTGTATTAAATGAGCGGCACAGCATTGTGCTGGAGAATGCCAACGGCGCAATTTTAGTAAAACAAATTGCCGGTGCTTTGGCCAAACGTATATGCAATTATGCAACGCCCGGCAAATTTTTTAAGCAAGGCGAGGAATTTGGTTTTATAAAATTCGGCAGCCGTGTAGATATGCTGCTTCCTTTGGATGCTGTTATTGAAGTGGAGCCCGGCCAGGTTGTAAAAAGCGGCGTTTCGGTGATTGCTTCATTTAATCAAAAACTAGAAGCTTAACTATTTGCTCAAGATACTTTGCATCTGTTTTATCAAAATGATTCAGATATTCACTGTCAACATCTAAAACGGCGATTACTTCATTGTTTTTAAATATTGGTACCACAATCTCCGATCTCGATAAACTGCTGCAGGCAATATGGCCCGGAAATTTTTCAACATCTTCCACAATAATTGTTTTTGCCTCTGCCCAGCTTGTGCCGCAAACGCCCCTGCCTTTTTTAATTCTTGTGCAGGCAACCGGCCCCTGGAAAGGACCAACAACCAACTCATTGTTCTTTACAATATAAAAACCAACCCAAAACCATTTGAACTGTTCTTTTAATGCAGCTGCTACATTGGCAAGATTTGCCGTTACATCAGTTTCGCCTTCTATTAAAGCTTTTATCTGAGGAATTAAAGATTGATATTGTTCTTCTTTTGTGCCTTGAATTACATGTAAATCTTCTGCCATAAATCATTCCTGATCGTCTCCTTGTAAGACTTTTTAAATTAAAAAATATCTTCCAGCTCTTTTAAATGATGAATTGTATAAGTTGGCCGCACATCTGTCTCCGCATTTATGTGATTTACAAATATTGTATCCAAACCGGCTGCCGTTGCGCCTTTAATGTCTGCATCAATATTATCGCCAATCATTATACTTTCGCCAGCATCTGCATTGGTTGCTCGCAATGCGAATTCAAAAATTTCTTTTTGAGGTTTTAGGCTGCCGCATTTTTCAGATGTAATCACTTCTTTAAAATAACCGGTAAGATTACTATGCTTCAGTTTGCTGTGCTGCACGTTATCAAAACCATTTGTTATTAGATGCAACACATAATTTTTTTGCGTTAGATAATCTAAAATTTCGGTTGTGTACGGAAATAATTTTTTCCTGTTGGGCAAACCTTTAAGAAATTGAACCGATATTTCTTTTGCCAGCGCTTCATCTGCCAGTTTAAAATCAAGCAGGGTTAGCCAAATACGTTTCCAGCGCAGTTCATCCTGCTTTATATAGCCTTTTGTGTACCTGTCCCAAAGCCTTGTATTGTGAAACGAATAACGGCTGAAAAATGCATCAAAATCTTCAATGCCTTTTTCGTGCAGCATATGCAGGCGGTGCAATTCCTGGAAAGTTTCTTTTGCATTTGTTTCAAAATCCCAAAGGGTATGGTCAAGATCAAAAAATAAATGTTTGTATGCCATTATAATTGCTTTGCCATTTTAGATTTGTATGTTGCGGGCTGCAGCAATGCTATTAAGCACGGTTGTGTCACTCCCTTGTACTTTGGTACAACTGGCGGCAAAGCTACATCTACCAAAATAAATTCAGTGTTATGAACGTGATAATTACCGGCGCATCAAAAGGATTAGGCAAAGCATTCGCAGAAAAATTTGCAGCAGCCGGCCATCATCTTTTTTTATGCGCAAGAGATGAACAAGTTTTAGCAGCCACAAAAAAGCAATTGCTTGAAAAATACGCTGGTTGTACGATAGATATTGTAGCAACCGATATCAGTAAAAAGGAAAACGCAATAGCATTCGGAAATTTTTGTTTGCAGTTTGGAACGCCTCAGGTTTTGATTAATAATGCCGGTAGTTTTTTGCCGGGCAATATTCATGAAGAAGCAGACGGAACTTTTGAAACCATGCTCGATACAAACCTTGGCAGCGCCTATCATTTAACGCGAACTGTTTTACCGGCAATGATGCAGGAAAAAGACGGCCACATTTTTAATATGTGTTCCATTGCTTCGCTTGCTGCTTATGCCAATGGCGGCAGTTATAGCATCAGCAAATTTGCTTTGCTGGGTTTTAGTAAAAACCTGCGCGAAGAATTAAAATCCTATAATATAAAAGTAACTGCCGTTATGCCCGGCGCTGTTTATACCGATAGCTGGAGTGGCAGCGGTGTAAACCCTGAGAGGCTTATGCAGGTTGATGATGTTGCTAATATGGTGTATGCTGCATCACTGCTCTCGCCGCAGGCCTGCGTGGAAGAAATTATTATGCGGCCACAGTTGGGGGATTTGTAAGTACAAAGTCCGGAGACCTTGCTGGGTGAGCGTAGCTTTTCAGGCATAATACTACAAGTAACCAGGTTAAAAAATTTGTAGCTTTATAGAATGATTATATCGAATAAACCCTTCTGTATAATTTTTTCACTGTTTGCAGTATCCAATGCTTTCTGCCAAAAGATTAATTACACGCACAACCGTTTATACAGCAGTTCTGAATATAAGTATAATATTATAGGCAAAGTAAATGATAAATTACTCGTGTGGCAGGCAAATGCGAACAGGCATTTCGCTTCAACTATTATTGCATACAATGAGGATATGGATGTTGTGCATACTGCCAATACAAACATTTTTCAATCTTCTGTTGAGCCGCAGCCATATTTTTTTGTTACAGGCAATTCTTTTAAAGCTGTTTATAAATACCAGGATGATAAATACCTGTTTTATAAAGTTGCAGGTTTTGATGAGGATGGAGATTTACAAGCCATACAAACTTTGGATAGCAGTGAGATTAAGAAGGATGCTCCGTCGCAATCTGCTTATTCAATTCTTCAGTCTGCTGATAAGAAAAATGTATGTTTTGCGAAGATCGGGTATGATGAAGTTACCCATGCTTTAATACTTAGTTGCCGTTATATCAACGATGAAATTGTGGATAAAGATTTTGCTTTTTCTATAGACGTTAGCAGGGAAATGCTCACTGCGATTAATATTGATAATGACAAAAACATTTTACTTGTTTTTGAAGAAGATGCTGACAGCACAACAAGACTTAAAATGATAAGAAAGAATTTCTCAGGTGACTTAATGCTGGTAACAAATAAAACTGTGAAAGCACACGGCTTTGAAGATAAATCAGTACATGTTACTCAAACGCCGGCAGGCTATATTGTCTATGGTAAATTGGATGAAAACAACAACTTATTTATCTGGCAAACAGATGATAAGTTAAATGATCTTGCCGGCGATACGCTTTTGAATATGCAATTCAATGGTGAGTTGTCTTTTATACCTTCCGGTGATAAAATGGCGAACACTTTTGTTGTATGGAACAACAGCGATGTAAATGTTTCGGAGAACGTTGAATCAGTTGGCAGTGCGTCAGGTAATATCCGCATACCTGTTTATTCTAACGATCCTACTTATATCGTCAGGTATAATAATTTTAGCGCCGATGCAATTGCTACACAAAAAAACTACATAGAAAAACGCAGCAGGGAATCCGTTTTAAGAGAAAAGGATAACTATTCCAGCACTTTGCCTAAAGATCAGCCGCAATCTTTTTCCAGGCCATCTTTAAAAAACATTCAGCTATTTAAAATAGATAGCGGGAATTCAGTTGTATGGTCAAGAAATTTCGCCAATATTTCAACAGGCGAAACTTCTGCTAATCTTGAAAATTCAAGTATTACTGCAGGCGATAAAAAATTACATATTATTTATGAAGTTCAATTAAAAAGCAAACCTCGTTTCCTGAACCACATCATTATAAATTTTGATGGTACTGTAACGGAAACCCATTATACGACCTGGGATATGAAATATCAATATCTTTTAAACCAAAGTGTTCTTACAGATCGCAATGAGCTCATTGTTCCGGCTGTTAAAGGAAGCTATATGAAATTTGCAAAAATTAAGATTGAATGATTAGCGTCGTTTTGGCTTAGTTAGTGAGTTTATTCATCCGATATTTTTTTTAGAATGATGCAACAACAAACAAATGTTTTTTTAGGAATATGGTACACTTACCAGAATTGCCATGAATGGATATGTGATGGGTACAGGGCAACTA
>JAEWJV010000286.1 GCA_023386395.1 Bacteroidota bacterium | reverse complement strand
CTTTAATCCCGGCAGAAAAATTCCGGGCATACCGTTTATCGGCAATAAGCTCGACCTATACGATCAGGATGCGCATAAGCTTTATGATTATGCGCTTGATTACGATACTTACAAAGGCAATTCCGTTTATATTTTCAGCATAAAACCTAAAGAAGACCTTGGCTTTTTCAGCAGGAAAAATATTGTGGTGGATGAAATGACAACGAGGTTTGATGCCGCAACAATGGAAGTGGTAAGCCGCAGTTATTCATTAAGCTATAAAGCGGGCCTTTATGATTTTAATGTAACAATGGAAGTGGAGATGACACATGTAGGCAATTTGCTGGTGCCTGAAGCCATGCGCTATAAAGGCAACTTCAGCGCCATAACCAAAAAAAGAGAGCGCGGAGAATTTACCGCAACATTATTTGATTTTAAGCCGGAACTTTGACGGGTTACCGGCCAGGCAGCCCAAAGCCGCCGGGCCAATATTAAACCTCCCAATTTCAAATGAACAGGTTAGAAGAATTATTCCAGCGTAAAAAAGAAAAAGTATTAAATGTTTACTGCACAGCAGGCTTCCCTGAATTAAACAGCACATTAACGGTAATGAAAGCGCTGCAGGATAACGGCGCCGATATTATTGAGCTCGGCATGCCTTACAGCGATCCCCTGGCAGACGGCCCGGTTATTCAGGCAAGCGGTACAAAGGCTTTGCAAAATGGTATGACGATTGAAAAACTGTTTGCACAACTGCAGGATTGCCGCAAAGAAATTTATGTGCCGGTTATTTTAATGGGCTACATGAATCCCGTGCTGCAATATGGTTTTGAAAGATTTTGCCAGCACGCCGCCGCCGTTCCGGTTGATGGCTTAATCCTTCCTGATTTGCCGGAACATGAATTTGAAACGGAATACGGCCCCATCATTAAGCGCTATGGCCTCGATTTTATTTTTTTGGTAACGCCCGAAACATCGGAAGAAAGAATAAAAAAGCTAGATGAATTAAGCACCGGTTTTTTATACGCTGTTTCATCATCATCAACAACCGGCAAGCAGCAGGATTTTACTGCGGTTGAAAAATATTTGCAGCGCCTGCAAAGCATGAACTTAAAAAACCCGGTACTGGTGGGCTTTGGTATAAAAGACAAACAAAGTTTTGATACCGCCTGCAAACATGCCAGCGGCGCTATTATAGGCACAGCTTATATTAAAAATATTGAGGCTGCAGAAAATATTGAAGAAGCCACAAAAGCATTTTTGCAACCATTTGTTGGTGGATAAAAAACACGGCGGTTACTGCTGCCATGAAAAAATGTTGCACAAGGGAGTGACACAAGGAACGATGCCATGAAATAGTGCGGCCGGCAACATAAAACAATACATCAAACCTTTGCGAAGCAATGGTTTTAAATTTTGAACAGTAAATATTAATGCTATTATGATGCGGAAATGGATTTTTATTTTGTTGTTATTACCTGTGATTGCAAACGCACAGGATAAAAAGAATTTTTTAATAACAGGCCACATCACCTCCGTTCCGGAAAATGCGCAGGTTATTTTACTTGGCTTTAGCGGCACCGACACGCTTGCCACTACCACCGTGCAAAATGGCATTTTTAAATTGAGCGGCGCTGTTGACAATGTGGATGCCCGCATTATTCTTTTCCCGTTGCTGCAACGCAGGGTTGTGGTATTTATGGGCGGCGATACGGTAAACATTAACGGCAGCAGCGAAAATGATATGGTAATCACCGGCTCGCCCAGCAATATTGAATACCAAGAATTTTTATACGATATAAAGCCTATAAACGACTACGTGAGCTATTATCGCAACCAGCTAATGTCGGCAACATCGCAGGGCCTGCATGATTCTGTTTCTATTATGCTGAACACAGCTTATAATATTTATCAAAATTCAATTGACCGCTTTCTTCAGCGTAAAAAGAATTCGCCCGTTGCAGCTTTATTGCTGGCATATAGTTATGATACCGACCCTAACCGCGATGTATTATTGCTCGAAAAGAGATATGCGCAGCTTGATGGCGCCGCATTAAAAAGCCAGTTTGCCACAAACCTTACAGAAATTATTAAACGCGATAAAGTAGGTGCGGTGGGCACACAGTCAATTGAGTTTTCACAGCCGGATACTGCAGGTAAAAAAGTTTCCTTCTCACAGTTTAAGGGAAAGTATGTGCTGATTGATTTTTGGGCAAGCTGGTGCAAGCCCTGCCGCCTGGAAAACCCTAATGTGGTGGCTGCCTATCATAAATACAAAGACAAAAACTTTACGGTGCTCGGCGTTTCGCTGGATGCCGACAAAGCAAGCTGGCTTAAAGCCATTCATGCCGACAATTTAACCTGGACGCATGTGAGTGACTTGAAACAATTTCAGAATGCCGTGGCAGAAATGTATCATATAGACATGATTCCGCAGAACGTACTGGTAGATCCTTCCGGTAAAATCATAGGCCGCAATCTTCGCGGCGATGCATTGGAACAAAGGCTGAAGGAAGTATTGAATTGATGTTATTAAAGCTGTGAGCTATGAGCTGCACGCTTCAGGCTGCAAGCCATTCACTACTCATCATGCACCCACTTAAAAGATAAGATTGGTTTTGTTCCTTATTTTTTCAGGGGTAAGCTCGGTTACAAGCTGCACGCCGTTAATCTTTTTCAGGTTTTGCTGCAGCAGTAAAAAATCTTCATCATTCAGGTTGGCAGATTTGGCAAGCCATAAAAAATCAAAATGCTTAAACTCGGGTAAAAGGTGTTCTCCTTCAAACTGGTTGTGATAAATATAATGTTCAGTTTCGCAGCCCGGCTCGCAAAACTGGTACACTTCAAAAAAATAACTCCTGCCCTTTTTGTTTAACTGAATTTCAGCATCAGCATTCAGCCTGAAATCTACATGCAAATGTGTATTCACCAGCCAGCAAAAACGGAAATTCTTGGTTTGCGACATTATGCCCAGCATTCTTGCGCCGGTAAAAAAATCATCTTCAATGCCATCAATATTTAAAACCAGTTTTGCCATAAAGAAAGCAAGTAACTAAACATTTTTGTTTCGGGAAAGAGGTTGGACTGTATTTTTCTAATGGCTGATGTTTTTATGCTGCCCTATTTATTTGCTGCCATCCCGGTTAATGGCGCCAACCGGCAGAAAACGGCTGTAATAGCGCAAGATGTGCAGATAGGGCTTTCAATTGCCGGATGGCATCCTAATTTTTCAGGATAGGATTTTCCGATTGGAAAATGGCATCCTAATTTTTCAGGATAGGGTTTTCCGGTTGGAAAGTGGCATCCCAATTTTTTAGGATAGGGTTCGCAGTGTTCCGGATGGCATCCTGATTTTTTAGGAT
>JAEWJV010000230.1 GCA_023386395.1 Bacteroidota bacterium | reverse complement strand
ATACGCCCTTGCCTTCCATAACAGGCTTGGATGCTTCCGGCCCGATATTTCCCAAACCCAATACGGCCGTGCCATTACTGATAACGGCTACGAGATTGCCCTTGGCTGTATATTTATAAACGTTTTCTGTATTCTCATGAATTTCCAAACAAGGTTCTGCAACACCCGGTGAATAGGCTAAAGCCAGGTCGCGCTGCGTTTTGGTTTCTTTGGTGGGGGTAACCTCAATTTTGCCTGGTCTTTCTTTCTCATGATATTCAAGTGCATCTTCTTTGCGGATCAATTGTGCCATAGTGATAAAAATTTAAGGACAGAAGCCTGCGAAAATAAAAGCATTTACTTCGTTCAATGCCGGCGGCTGCATTGCAAAATAGGACATAGCGGCGAATGTTTGACGCAAGATGTTTCGGCTGCTGAAGAAATAATCTGGTTCGTTATTATAAATTTAGCGTTAGTTATGATTTCTAAACTGCCTCTTAAGGCAGCTTTTATATAAATAGAATGCTGCTTAAACCTGAGAGAGTTCTATTGCTTCTGGGTTATTTATGCCTGTACCAAAACTTTTATGCCGTTTACAGCTATCTGCAAACCCACGCAAAATATAAGAAAGGCGCTAATGCGGTTTACTACGTTCTCTCCTTTTGGCCCCATAAACTGTATAAGTGATTTTGTATTGAGATAGAAGATGTAGATCAATATGCATATCACTATAATGGCAATCATAAGTGCACCGGTATTCATTAGATAGGCTTTCATGTCTTCGTGTGTGCTCCTGGCGCCTAATGTAAACAATACCGAAATAGTGCCGGCGCCTGCGGTAACCGGGAATGCAATGGGATAAAAAAGTTTATCCTGCAACCTGTCAACATCAACGGCTGCTGCGGTATGGGCAGCCTTCACCTGGTTTTCTGATGAGTTATTACCGGCAGATAAAGATTCCCATCCCATTTTGCAAATCATTATACCACCTGCCAGTTGTATAACCGGTATGGAAATACCAAACAACTCCAGTATCCAGTGTCCTATAAATAAGGTTACTGTGCAAATGATAAAGGCATATAAGGCTATTCTTTTTACTGCATTTTTTCTTTGCTTGCGTGTAAGGTTATCAAAATACGGGTTCAGGATAAATGCAGTGCCGATAGGATTTACTACGGGAAATAAAGTTATAATACCTATAAACACCAGGTGAATTAAAGACTGGTAACTTTCCTGCATAACGTAAAATAAAAAGCAATTTAAGCAATTGCTTGCTGTATCGGGCAAACCATAAAAGTTTATTGCTATCTCCTGATAGCGCTTCAAAAAATTTTAGAAACAGTTAGATTTAATAGAATTAAAAAAATATTAGCACGGTACAGATTTTATTGTGCATCTGTAGCTAAACTTCAGTCAACAACATTCAATTAAACGTACATCTGCTATAACTTATCCTATGTTAATGTGTGCCGTATTTACAAGCAGTAAATTTGTGTAAAAAGGAAATGAATATGAAAACATTACAGGGATACGCAGTAATAAATAAAACAAGTAATATAAATACTTTGCAAAATATAGCGGCAGGCATACAGCACCTGAATATTACTTATGAAAATAATATAGAGGATGCTGTAAATGCCATGAGCGGGCAAAACTTTCAGTTACTTATTATAGATAAAGCTTTGCCGGATGCGGAAATAAAAAAACTGAACCGTTTGATGGAATTATTACATCCTGATGCAGCCATAACAGCGTTCAATTTGCAGGATGAAGATTATATACGTTTTAAACTGAGCGGACTGATGTTAAAGTGGGAAGAAGCACAATCTGGGAGCAAGGTGAATTTTATTGATAACCCGGAGTTGTAAGTAGGTGCGTGACGTTTCGATCACTTGAAACATTTTTCGCTTTAACTTTCAGCCATGAAAATATTTAATATCACCTGTTGCATATTGTTCGTTTTATTCGCCGCATTGCAGTACAACGATCCCGATGGCATTAAATGGATCATTATTTATTTATATCCGGCAATTTTATGCTGGCTGGCTTTCAGGAATAAATTTTATCCTTCGGCCTATATTATTGGCATTATTGTTTACCTGGGATATGCTATTTATAAAGTGTTTGATGCAAACGGGCTGATTGATTGGGCAACGCAGCACCATGCTGAAGATATTGCTGCAACAATGAAGGCCGAAAAACCATGGATTGAAGAAACCCGTGAATTTTTCGGCCTTGCTATTTTAATAGTTGTATTAATTATTAACTATGTATATGCCCGCCGGCGGCGGAAAGCATAAAACCGTTATTTAAATTGTACATAGGTAATACCGGCCCGTGCTGTTTCCTTCGCATCAGCAGCTTTTGAAACAATATAGACTGTATGATAGCCTGAACCGGTTACCGGCTCCAGTTTTATGTTTACCATAGCATTATTCTGTTTGCCTGCCGGTGGCGCCAGTGCACCTTTACCCAATAATTTTCCATCAGGCGCATCCAGCCTTACTTCAAAATCAAAACCATATTTTGGCGGAAACTGCCAGCCAAGCATCAGTGTTGTACCTGTAACGCCGGTTAGGTCAATGCTATCCAATGCAAACCATCCCTGCTGCAGAGGCACCACCATTAAATTGTTGCCGTTAAAGCTAAAGGTTGAATAGCCTTCTTTTTTCTCGGTGCCTTTAAATGTCACCGTATTACTGCCCAATACAGCTACGCTTCTCCCGGTTAAAGCTTTAATATTATTGCCACCTTTATCGGTATAGCTTGCAGAAAGCACCATTGCAGCGCCCGGTTTTACATCGGAAGGCGGCACTATGCTACCGCTTGCCGGCAATGATTTTTTACTGGTATGTTCGCCGGAGAGCGATAATATCCAGCCTACAATTTGAGCGGCATCGCTTTGCGGGAGGTTAGGATGGGCCGCCATTACGGTTTCGCCCCAAACACCGCCGCCACCTTTAATGATCTTTTGTATGAGATAATTGGCTGCTCTGCGGTCTTTCGCATATTTCTGTGATACTTCAATAAAAGATGGCCCGATAGATTTTTCATTCTCTTTATGGCAGCTTTTGCAATCCAGCGTTTGTGTGAGTATTTTACCGGCGATGGGAGCTGTTTCAAGGGCAGTGCCGCTAACAAATTTCCGCTTCCCGTAGTTTTCAATATAATCAACCGAAATATAAAGGTTGGCCGGATCAATTTTGGAAGTATCTTTTGGATCGGTAACTGTTACGTTATAGCCAATCGGCCGGCCTGGAACATAGAAAGATTTATTTGGATTGTTAAGCTGAATGTCTACAACCGGCGTTTCATTACCTGCATACACGGCTATAGGTTCGCTCACAGAAGAGTCGCCTGCGGGATCTTTGGCTGTAACTGTAAGCCTGTAATCGCCTGCGGCAGTATAGCTGAAATCGAATTGCGGTGTGGTGGTTTCTTTCACGGTGCCATTGCCAAGGTTCCAGTAATAAGTTATTTTATCATTTTCCGGATCTTTGGCTTCAACCGTTGCCGTACCATTAAACGGCAATGCGCCTGTAACTTTATTTACTTTAACCGAAGTGATTTTTGGCGCACGGTTGCCGGATATGTAATCAATCCTTGACAAACCGGCATCAGGGTTTTCCTGGAACCAGCCGGAGCCATATTCGAGCAAATATATTCTTCCATCAGGCCCAACTTCCATATCAATACAGTTGTTCAGCTTGATGTTTTCAAAGAATGGCTCCATCTTATCAAAATCCCCGTTTGGCAACATGGTTACAGCCTTTATCCAGCCACGCATCCAGTCGTAAATAAGCAGTTTGTCATTATAATAATCCGGCAGCCTTGTTTCCTTGGGAAACATATCCGTATAATATACCGGGCCAGCCATTGCATTCCTGCTGCCTGTGCCTACCTGCGGAAAATCGGGCGAAGCTGCATAAGGATACCATATAAATGCCGGGTTTGCAGGAGGCAGGTTTCTAAGACCGGTATTATTGCGTGAAGTATTCACCGGGTGCGCCGGATCGAATGCTGGGCCACTTTTGCCGGTTGCATAGTCATACTCATGGTAAGCATAATTATTCCCAACAAATAAAGGCCAGCCAAAGAAACCGGCTTTACGTGCCTGGTTCACTTCGTCGTAGCCGCGGGGGCCACGTGTTGCAAGACTGTCGTTATTGGCATCAGGACCTACTTCACCCCAATATAAATAACTGTTTTTCTGGTCAACAGAAATGCGGTAAGGATTACGATCGCCCATTACATAAATTTCAGGACGTGTGCTGTCCTGGCCTTTAGAAAAGAGATTCCCATCGGGAATTTCATAAGTGCCGTCATCTTTTACGCGTATGCGCAAAATTTTACCACGTAAATCATTGGTATTGCCGGCTGACCTGCGGGCGTCGTACTGCTGATGGCCGGGTATATCGTTCAGCGGCGCAAAACTGTTGGATACATATTTCACGCCCGGCTCATTAAACGGTGTGGAATTGTCGCCGGTAGAAAGATATAATAAACCATCAGGACCAAATGCGATAGAACCGCCGGTATGGCAACATATTTCCCGTTGTGAATGCACTTCAAGAATTACTTTTTCTGAAGCCATATCAAGCGTATCGTTTTTAAATGTAAAGCGGGAGAGCCGGTTTACAGAACTGTCGATGGGACTGTAGTAAATATATATCCAGTTATTTTTTGCATAATTGGGATCTTTGGCAAGACCAAGAAAACCTTCCTCTGCATTTACGCCGGGTGTGCTGGTGTGCCAATAAACATCGAGATGGCCAACCAGTTTTACATTCTTTGTATCGTTTTTATATAGTTTTAATTCACCGCGACGCTGTGCAATCAATACATCAAAGTTGGGAAGAATGGTCATTTCCGTTGGCTCAAAAAACTCGCCTTCTACCAGTTGTGTTTTTACAAACCGGTCTGCATCCGGCGGGGTTTGTGTTTTGGCTTTGGCATAATCCAGCTTAAGGTTATCGCCAATTGCATACTGAATGCCACCCAGTAATAATTTCAGGTAATCAGGTTCGGTATATGATTCTTTTGTATGGCCAAGGGCTGTATAAAATGAACGGCCGCCATCATATTCATGAAACCAGGTCATTGGATGATAACCCATGTGCTTGCCGCCGTTATAAGTGTTTTCATCAATTGTTATTAATACATGAACATTCGCAGAATCAAATTTTTTAAAGCTGTAAAATTCATCGGTGCGTTTCCATTGTTTTGGCAAATGTTTGGTGGCATTATTGGTTTGATCAATTACTTCCAAAACGCCTTGCTGCACATTATGCGCTGTATCGTGAATGCCGGGATGATCGTAGAAATAACCGCCAACCAGCCTTCCATACCAACCCCAGTCATATTC
>JAEWJV010000222.1 GCA_023386395.1 Bacteroidota bacterium | reverse complement strand
GAGTTGCCTGATGTACTCAATCCTATCAAAACATCTCCGTGAATTCCAAGGCCATCAATAAGCCGTGCATAAATAACATCAAAACTATAATCATTGGCAACGGCCGTTAAATAAGAAGTATTGCAGTGCAAAGCTTCAGCAGGCAATGCTTTCCTGTCTTTATAGAAACGCCCGGAAAATTCTGCCGCGAGATGCTGCGCATCGGCTGCACTACCGCCGTTTCCACAAAACAAAACTTTGTTGCCCTGCTTAAATGCATTCGTAATTACATCAACAACAGTCTGCATTTTTTGAATAAATATATCATCATTTAATATCTGCTGTTTTGTTTGTATAGATGCTGAAATAATATCCTTTATTGTATTTGTCATAAGAAAGCTTTTGTGAAAAATTTATTGTATTGTCCAGGTTGTTAATCCTGACTTTGTAAACTGGTATGGCTTCACGCGGCCGCCGAAACTGTTTAAAGCTTCCATTACTTTATAACGTGTATTCAACGGGCAATAAAACGTCATAAACCCGCCGCCGCCGGCACCGCTTATTTTACCACCGGTTGCCCCGGCTTTTTTCGCTGCCTCATAAATTTCTTCAATCAGCCTGTTTGAAATGTTTTGCGCCATATTCCTTTTTTGCTGAAACCCGAAGTCAAGTATTTCGCCGATTTCATTAAGGTTGCCCCGCAGCAAAGCTTCCTTCATGCGGCGTGCCTGCTCTTTTAACTGGTGCATGGCATCAATTGATTTTTCGTTTTTCTGCAATACATTTTTCTGCTGTTCCTTTATAATGGTTGCCGATTCACGGCTTGTTGAAGTAAAGTATAAAACAAGGTTGTTTTCCAGTTCATACAAATATTCATTACGGATACGCAAAGGATTTACAATTACCTTATCATCTGCATAAAATTCCATAAAATTCACACCGCCGAAAGTAGCGGCATACTGATCCTGCCTGCCACCGGCCAACTGCAAATCTTTTCTTTCAATTTCATAAGCGTAATGCGCAATATCATATTCACCCAAAGGCAGCTTAAGCATTTCTGCAAAAGCACCAATAATAGCCACCATTAAAGTTGATGAAGTGCCAAGCCCGCTGCCTGCAGGTGCATCAACAAAAGTTGTAAGTGAAAAATTTTTATGCGCAATGCCATAATCGTTAAGGATGCGGTTGATGATTCCTTTATGCAAATCGAGCATGCCGTTTATCGGAAGCATGGCAAGTTCATCGTATTGCTCAATTTCGCCCCTGTCCATTGCATTTATTATAATGCCACCGCTTTCCAGCGGCTCTATTACGGCATGTGCAAAATGAGATATGGTTGCATTTAAAATAGCGCCGCCAAATTCATCACTGTAAGGGCTTACATCTGTTCCACCGCCAGCCAGCCCGATACGCAGCGGCGCCCTGCTTCTGTATATCATTGCAAAGCTTTTAAATTGAAATAAGTATATAAGCAGCAAAAGAAATACAAAAGCTGCTGAGCAACAAATCATATACAATGATTATGCTCAACAGCTTTTACCAGAACTTTTTAATGAAATACTTTAAAAGAAATTAAACTGAATTAAATACGTTCTGGTTTAAGACCTGAAGTTCTTCTTTTTACAATTATCGAAAAAACAAGTTTAATTTAAGCTGAGGGCTTCTGATTGTGCATATATTTTTGCCAGCGAATCAGGCAATTTTATGGATGCGAGCTGTGGCGTTTGCGTTAAAGGCCAAACAAAATCTGCATTGAGAATTGTTGATGCAGTTGCATAAGTTTTATCAGGATAATAGCTATAGAAACAACTTCCGCCTTTAATGGTATTAATGATGCTTTTAACTTCCTTTGCAGGTACAGCCGGGCAGCCGTAACTGCGGCCCATCATCGCACCTTTTGAAGCACGCTGGCCGTTTACGTAATTGCTGCCATGCATTACAATGGCACGTGTTCTTACATTATCATTAAAACCATTTTCCATTCCGTCAAGCCGAAGGCTGTAACCGTTATCGCCATTATAGGTTTCAGCAGTGCACATAAATCCCAGGGATGTTTTATGCGAATTATTCCTGTTTGAAAAGCTCGTTGCATAATCATCGCCTGAATTACGGCCATGTGAAACATAAGTATTAAAAAGCACTTTTGCCTTTTCCAGGTTAAGCACATATAATCTTTTCTTGTTGCTGGACTGGCTGTAATCGCAAATAGTTAAAAAACCTTGCTTTTGCAGTTTGCCGGCAGAAAGCAAATATTCATATCCTTTATAAGCTTCAAAAAAAACAGAACGGGGCAGGCCTATTTTCTCCAATTGCATTTGAGCATACAATGAATCAACCCAATAATTAATAACCGCCTCTGTGCTCACAGATTTGTTTACAGCGTTAACGGTATTTGAGTTTGATTTTGCGGCGGCAGTTTCCTTTCCTTTTGCAGCTATCATAGAGGTAAACACAGTAATACATACGGCACCCACTAACAACAATTTCTTCATCAGGCTATAAGATTTTTTAATTTTTCTATAAAGGATCCAGGCCGGATGGCCTCTTAAAAATCGGATGATTTTTTATAAAACTGTAAAATCCTTTTTTTATTGTGAAGTGCAAAGGTAAAATCTGTAATCAAAAGATTATCGTAATTAAATGTTATAGCACACCCAATAAAAAAGCTTCCCTGAACACAAACGTAAAAGGGAAGCTTTTGAGAAACAATTTTAATGTTAAAGCTTGTTTACTGCTGCATCATTTACAGTGCGCACAGTTGAACTTACTACATAAGAATCTTCAAGAACTTTATTGTCTGAAGTAATGTTAATGTAATAACGGTTATTTGCCTGTTCACCTTTAAGCAATTTAAATTGCCTGTTGAAATTTACATCGCTGAATGCACGGGAGAATAAAAGATCCCCGGCATCATTTTTAATAGTTACAATAAACTTGTCGCCTTTTTCATTGTTCACATTTAATTTGAACAATAATGCATCGTTGGTATTAGCGGTAAGAGCAATATTGCTTTTTTCACCGGAAACCAGTTCGATGTTTTTGTTATATATGGCGGCGTTAGTTGTAAGAGAAGTAAGTAATACTGAAGCTGATAAAAATGCTGCTGCGATTAATTTCTTGCTTGAGAATTTTAAATTTGCCTTTGTCATAATTGTTGTTTTTTAATGTCAAAAAATTTTATTCATTTCAACAATCAACCGCGAGGCAATGCAATCGGGGCAAACAACTATGGCGTAAATGGTCCGGTTAGCTTGATTAAGTGCAAAGATAAGAACAATTGCGTATTAATTACACATTAATACTGTTAAAAGAAAAAAGTAACCTTACATCAGTATTTTTTATATAAAAGGTGATCACATCCAGACATTCATCTTCAGATTGATAGCTTTAAAATAACAGCATCTCTTTACTCAGCCTGTGTATTTATGGTTTTCCATAGCAGGTCTTTTAATTCTACAAGACCTTTTTGGGTGAAAGAAGAAATGAATACCATCCTTGTTTCTTTGTCAAACTCATTTTTTATGGCTGTTTTTAATTCATCATCCAGCAAATCGCTTTTGCTGATGGCAATCAAAAACTCTTTCTGCATTAATTCAGGATTATATTCTTCCAGTTCATTCAGCAGTACTTCAAATTCCTTTTTATGATCATTGCTGTCGGCGGGTATTACAAACAATAAAGCCGCATTACGTTCAATATGTCTCAAAAAGCGGTGGCCAAGGCCTTTGCCTTCGGCAGCACCTTCAATTATGCCGGGCAAATCAGCAATGCAAAAAGATCGTCCATCCCTGTATTCAACCATGCCCAACTGGGGCGTTAAAGTAGTAAATGCGTAGTCAGCAATTTTTGGCTTTGCTGCTGTAAGCACAGATAATAAAGTTGATTTGCCTGCATTGGGAAAACCTACCAGTCCCACATCTGCCAGCACTTTTAATTCGAGGGTTTTCCATGCTTCCACACCCGGTTCACCCGGCTGCGCATATTCAGGAGCCTGGTTAGTGGCAGTAGCAAAATTGGCGTTGCCCAATCCACCTCTTCCGCCACGAAGCCAGATAACC
>JAEWJV010000189.1 GCA_023386395.1 Bacteroidota bacterium | reverse complement strand
TGGTGGTATTTTGCAGGCGGATGTTATGAAAGCTATCGATGAAAAATTGTTAAGCGAAAAAGATGTTGACAGCGCACTTGCCTCATTACTGCGAACACAAATGAAGCTCGGTTTTTTTGATGACAGCAGCTTATCGCCTTATAAAGATTTTGGGGATGACAGTATCGCCAATAATTATCATCGCAGGCTGGCAAGGTCAATGGCGGCGGAAAGCATGGTACTGTTGAAGAATAATAACAATGTATTACCGCTGGATAAAAATAAATATCACCAGATAATGATCGTTGGGCCTAATGCAACTTCAGCAGATGCATTAATGGGTAACTATCATGGTGTAACCGGCAAGGCAGTAAATTTTGTTGAAGGGATAACCAATGCGGTGGACGCTGCCACAAGGATTGAATATGATATGGGTTGTGATTATGAAGATACCACGCACTTTGGAGGAATCTGGGCGGCGGGCAATGCGGAAGTTACCATCGCTGTTGTAGGCTTCACGCCGGTATATGAAGGTGAAGAGGGCGATGCCTTTCTTGCAAAAGGTGGTGGCGACAGGAAAGATTTTTCTTTGCCTGCTGCACATATTGCTTATTTGAAAGCCTTGCGTAAAGCCACCAAAACACCATTGATTGTTGTAATAACTTCCGGCAGCGCAGTTAATATAAATGCTATTAAAGATTATGCAGATGCCATTGTGCTGGCATGGTATCCGGGTGAAGAGGGAGGTAATGCGCTGGCTGATATTTTGTTTGGAAAAGTATCTCCGTCAGGCCATTTGCCGGTAACTTTTTATAATGCTTTTGATGACCTTCCTGATTACGCAAGCTATGCCATGAAAGGCAGAACGTACCGTTACTTTAATGGACAGGTGCAATATCCTTTCGGTTTTGGCCTGAGCTATACCGGTTTTGATTATGCCTGGACGCAAAAACCTGTTATAAACAAAGACAGTATTTCTTTTTCTGTCAATATAAAAAATACAGGAAAGTATAATGGCGACGATGTTGCACAGGTGTATATAAGTTATCCGCAACTGCCTGGTATGCCTTTAAAAGAATTAAAAGCGTTTAAGAAAATTCCGTTAGCTGTTAGTGAAGAAAAAACAGTACAGTTCAGCATTGCTTTAAGCGAACTGCAGAAATGGGATGATGATAAAAATGCCTGGAAGTTATATAAAGGCAATTATACAATCATAGTAGGAGAAAATGCTGCAGATGCAAAACTTACAGCTGCAGTTTCTATACAATAAGCGAATCAGTTATTTCTTCCGCTGCCTGAACATCCATTCAATGGCAAGTTTATTATTGTAGGCCGCCAGCCAGGAGAAATGACCTGTTTCAGGATACATGGAAAAACCCGGATGGGCGCCTGCATTCATTAATGCCTGCAGCATATCAACCGAAAACTGCGGGTTCACAGTGCCATCCTCTGAACCGTGTGCAATCCATACCGGAACATGTGCAATAGATGCAGCTTTCGATGTATCGCCGCCGCCGCAAACAGGCATAGCCGCCGCAAATAAATCAGGATAACGTTCAATGGCATCAAAAGTTCCAAAGCCGCCCATAGAAAGGCCGGTTATATAAATACGGTTGGTATCTATTGATGGATTTTTTTTCATTTGTTGTATGAGTGCAATTAGCAGTTCCATTGGTTTTGACGGCGTTGCTTGCAATGCCATGGCACGGCTGGCATTGGTGCGGTTAAAATTAGACCACGCCATTCCTTTGGGGCATTGCGGCGCAATTACAAACGCAGGATACATGCTCATCATTTCATCGGTAGCAAAATTCATTACGCCCCATTTTAACTGTGCATCATTATCATTGCCGCGCTCACCTGCGCCATGCAGGAAAATAACAAGCGGGTATTTGCGGCCGGGATCAGCATCCGGAAACAAAAGACGGTAGTTTAAACTGTCTCCTTTATCACTTACAAAATGTTCAGCGCTGAAACGGGATGGCTGGGCTTTTGCAATGATGCATGTGCTGCATAGAATTACAATGAGCAGCATTTGTAAAAACTTTTTCATTGGCATTTATTTTTAAAACTTGTTTTGTTTGATTGCTGGTGGTAGTTTATAGTGTGCCTTATATTAATTGTCAATATTACATAATTATAAAGAATGTAACAGAAGCGTTAACAAATGCTGTCTTTCAGCAGGTTTCTTTCGAAAATCTTATTGGAACAAGCATGCGGAAACATTGCAAAGCTTTATCTTGTACACAATAAATCACAGCTATGAGAAAATTACCGCTTCTTGTTTTTCTAACCTTTTTTCTTATTACTGCATACACGCAAAATGTGCCTTATCAAAAGGCTATAAAAAGTTTTGATGCATACATACAAAATGCAATGCAGTTATGGAAAACGCCGGGCCTTTCTGTGGTAGTGGTTAAAGACAACAAAGTTGTTTTTAATAAAGGTTATGGCGTAAAAGATATTACAACAAAAGCGCCATTTGAAACGTCAACACTTTCTATATGCGCTTCTACCACCAAAGCTATGACGGCTGTATGTATGGGCATGCTGGTGGATGCGGGAAAAATTAACTGGACAGATAAAGTAAGTGATATTTATCCTGAACTTAAATTGTATGATAACTATGCCAACAGCGAGCTTACCATTAAAGACCTTTTTACGCATAATGCTGGTCTCGGCAATGCTGACCTGCTTTGGGTTTTTGATTACAGCATGGATACCATCATTCACCAGATGCGTTATATAAAACCTGCCTATTCGTTTCGCTCTTCTTTTATTTATCAAAACCTCATGTACATGGTGGCGGGTGAAGTAATACATAAGGTTTCGGGCATATCATGGGACAGGTTTATTAAAGACAGTTTGTTTGCAAGGCTTGGCATGAACAATACTTTTCCCAATTACAGCCAATCATTGGTAAGTAATAATCACATCACACCGCATTATATGTATGAAGACAGCGTCGTTGAAACCATACCTTTTATTGACAGCAAAACCATTGATGCGGCAGGCGGCGTCTGGAGTTGTACGGATGATATGGGCAAATGGATAAGTTTTATGCTTGACAGTACAAGGATCAACGGGAAGCCTTTATTAAAACAGGAAACATACCTGGAATTATTTAAGCCGCAATCTATTGTTACGGAAGATGAATTTTATCCAACCAGGCAATTAACCCATTCGCATTGGACAACTTATGGGCTTGGCTGGTTCCAGGAAGATTATAAAGGGCAGATGGTACAGTTTCATACAGGTAGTCTTGACGGGGCCGTTGCTATTGCCGGGCTAATACCGGATGAACATTTTGGAGTGTATATGTTTGCCAATATGGACCATACTGAAATACGTCATGCTTTACTGTATAAGGCAATGGATCTTTTTGTTTTTAATGATGATAAAACCGACTGGAGCAAAGACCTCTATAAACTTTACACCGACCGCTTTGCTGCTTATAAAAAAGAAGAAGCAAAAACAGATTCAACAAGGGTTTTACATACAAAACCTTCGCTTGAGCTGAAAAATTATGCGGGTAATTATCATAATGAAATATATGGCAATGCAGGTATTGCATTGCAGGGCGATTCTCTCGTAGCCAAATTCCCCAACAATATCAATATTGATTTGAGCCATTGGAATTATGACACTTTCCTTGGCAGGTTTGAACACAAATGGTATGGTAAAGCTTTTTTACGTTTTAATTTAAATGAAAAAGGGAATGTAAGTGGCTTTAATTTTTTTGGGGTTGAGTATGATAAGGAAGAGGAGTAAACCCGTGCTTATATTTTATTGGCCACAGGTTTAAAAACACTAAATACTTTCTTACAGCCTTTCTTATGTAACTAAAGTTACTGTACGGGTCTGGTTAAGTTTTGAATTTTGCAAAACAATATAATACTGCAAAAGCAAAACTTAATATATGGCACAGGAACATTTTTATGAAGTAAATATTCGACGTAAAGAAGGAAGGGTTGGTGAACTTTCATCACCTGTTTTAAATAAAACCATCGAATGCGCCACACCGCCTGAATTCCCGGATGGCGTTAGGGGCATCTGGTCTCCGGAGCACTTGTTTGTAGCTTCTATAAACAGTTGTTATATGGCTACCTTTTTAGCCATTGCACATAATTTTAAAATTGAGGTGGAAGATTTTGACTGCAAAACAGTCGCCCGGCTTCAAATGGTTGATGGCAGGTACCAGATAACGGAAGCCGAAATGCATCCGGTTGTTAAGCTTGCACACCCGCAGGAAGATGCGGAGAAAGTAATGCGGGTATTTGAAAAAGCTAAAACCGGCTGCCTGGTAACCAATTCAATGAAAACAGTTATTACGCTCAGCCCGTCTCTGAATTAGGTGTTCCAAAATATTATTCAGTTTTCAGTAAAGTATTTTTTAATTTAATAATAGAACAAAATGTTTGAAATGTTTAAAAACCTGTTCGCAGGAACAGATAATGAAGCCCTTGCCGGGGCCATAAAAAACGGTGCTTATCTGGTAGATGTACGTACCCCCGGAGAATTTTCCATGGGCAGTGTGAAAGGTGCTGTCAATATTCCGTTAGATAAAGTGCTGAGCCGTTTATCTGAGTTTAAAGCAGAAAATGGCATCGTTCTTTTTTGTCAAAGCGGCGGCAGGGCAGGACGGGCAAAAGGCATGCTGGAAGAAAAAGGTATACGGAATATAATAAATGGCGGATCGTGGCATAATGTTCAGGCATGCATGAATAAATAATGCAGCCGTTTATTGCCGGGAGATTTCATCATTCAGAAAATAAGATATAGGTATGAAACAATATTTAAGTAGCTGGAATTTTATGCGTGTTTTTCGGCTTGCGGTTGGGGTGTTGGTACTGGTGCAGGGAATCAGGATGCATGACTGGAGCTTTATTCTCATCGGTGCGCTGTTTTCTTTAATGCCGGTATTCAATATAGGTGGCTGCGGTTCGGGCAGTTGCAGCATTTCCAGCACAGGTAACCGTACCTGCGCAACAGGCGATAAATTACATGACGATAGAAAATAATCAGGAATGAAGCATACGGCATTTATAGTGTTTGTGTTAACTACACTGCTGGCAGCTTGCAACAATACGCCATCTGAAAAAAGCACGCCGGATGAAGCATTGTATTTACGCAGGGGTGATAGCGTTGCCTCCTTCGCACAGGCAATGCTGTTGTACAATGTATCCAATGCCATACAAACACGCGGTGTGGCCGGTGCAGTTGGTTTTTGCAGCGAAAAAGCAATTCCGCTTACAGACTCCGCTGCTGCCTTGTATGGATATGCTATTAGCAGGATTAGCAATAAAAACCGTAATCCCGGTAATGCACTGCAAACTGCTGCAGACAGCCTTGCCTGGCAGCAAATGAATGAGTTAATACAAGATAGCGCACAAAAGCAAAAGCATTTTATCATGCAGTCGGGTAACAGCATTACTTACTATAAAGCAATTACCATTGCCATGCCCACCTGCCTCAAATGCCATGGCCATACGCAAACAGATATCTTCCGAAGTATTAGCAGTTATCAATCAAAAGTACCCGGCTGACAAGGCTACCGGTTACCATGCCGGTGAACTTAGAGGCTTATGGAAAATAAAAATGACAAAATAGGATGAAAGTGTTTTTAAAGAAAAATATAGCAATTATTGCGGGCATATTTATTGGCGCTGCTGCAGGCTTTCTATACTGGAAATTTATAGGATGCAACTCCGGCACATGCGCCATTACATCCAAACCTGTTAACAGCAGCATTTACGGAAGCATAATGGGAGGCCTGCTGGCTTCCGTGTTTTCTCAAAAACGGGCATAAAAATTTCAGGCTTTTACTTCGTTTACAAGCGCTTTACCATTTTCAAAATCTGCTAAGTTGTTTAATGTTATGGTGGCTATCTGCTCTAAGGCTTCGCTGGTAAAAAATGCCTGGTGTGCTGTAACCAGCACATTGGGAAAAGTCATCAGCCTTGCAAAGATTTCATCCTGCATAATTTCTTCAGAAAGATCGCGAAAGAAAATATTGGTTTCCTGTTCATATACATCAATGCCCAGGTAACCAAGCTTTCCATCCTTCAAAGCTTTGATGGCATCTTTTGTATTAATCAATGCGCCGCGGCCGGTATTAATGAGCATTGCGCCATTCTTCATCTTACTAAAAGCACTTTTATTAATAATATGTTTTGTTTCGGGCGTAAGCGGGCAATGCAGGGAAATAATATCAGCTTGCGCAAGCAATTCATCAAGGCTTACATATTTAACGCCTTTCCGCTTTAATTCATCTGCTTCATAAACGTCATAAGCTATAACACAGCATCCAAAACCCAGCATGATATTGCAAAACGCCCTCCCTATAATGCCTGTGCCAATTACACCAACTGTTTTATTATGCAGGTTAAAACCCGTAAGCCTTTCCAGCGAAAAATTGCTTTCCCTTACACGGTTATAGGCTTTATGGGTTTTCCTGTTTAATGTAAGAATAAGCGCCACGGCATGTTCTGCCACAGCTTCAGGAGAATAAGCGGGCACACGCACCACTTTAATGTTGTTTGCATACGCTGCAGAAATATCAACGTTATTAAAACCGGCGCAGCGCAAGGCAATAATTTTAATGCCGTTTGCCGCAATCTTTTCAATCGTTTCCTTATCAAGATTATCATTTACAAAAATGCAAACCGCGTCAAAGCCTTGTGTTAAGTTAGCGGTGTTTTTATTAAGTCCTGCTTCAAAATAAGTAATGGAATAATGATGATATTTATTGATCCTGTCAAAATATTCCTTATCATAACTTTTAGCGCTGAACAGAGCGATCTTCATAATAACAATATTATTTTTTGTGCTTAAACAAGCTGGTGTATAAGTGAATATTGCATTCACGTTTCACGATTGACAACTCTCAACCCGCTATTCACAACTCATCCTTAAAACCAGCTTTTTCTTTTGCGGCGGCTGCCGCCCAGGCCTAATGCGCCTAATATGCTGCGTGTAATTACAGAAGCGGCAGTTCGTTCAACCTGGCGCATGGCGGGCGTATCAAAAATGCTTTTTTCTTTAACCTGCCGGGTTTGTTTTTGCTGCTGTGCCGCCTGCGCCTGTTGTTGCTGCCTTTCCGCTGCAACCTGTAATTTTTCGTTTAGTATTTCATAAGCGCTTTCGCTGTTGATCTCCCGGTTGTATTTATTGATGAGCTTGCTTTTGGCAATCAATGCATCTATTTCGCTTTCGCTTAAAATATCCATGCGGCTGCGGGGTGGGCAAAGCATGGTATGCACCAGTGGTGTGGGAATGCCTTTTTCATTCAATGTTGTTATAAAGGCTTCGCCTGTGCCGAGCTGCGTAAGCAGGTCTTCTGTTTTATAGAAATCTGTTTCCGGAAAATTCTCCGCGGCTTTTTTAATGGTCTTCCTGTCGGCGGCGGTAAAGGCGCGCAGTGCATGTTGCACTTTTAAGGCAAGCTGGCTTAATATGGAAGCCGGCACATCCTGCGGGTTCTGTGTGCAGAAGAAAATGCCTATGCCTTTCGAGCGGATAAGTTTTATGACGGTTTCTATCTGTTGTAATAATGCATCTGTCGCTTCTTCAAAAATGAGGTGTGCTTCATCAATAAACATTACAAGCTTTGGCCTGTCAAGGTCGCCTTCTTCGGGACAGGTGGCATACAGTTCTGCCAGCATTTGCAGCATGAATGTTGAAAAGAGTTTTGGCCTGCTCTGCATGTCTGTAACGCGAAGAATATTGATCATGCCACGGCCATCATCGTTTATGCGCATCAGGTCGTCAATTTCAAAGCTGGGTTCGCCGAAGAATATATCAGCGCCCTGTTGCTGCAGTTCAACCACCTTGCGCAGGATGGTGCCTGTTGTTGCAGATGAAATGTTGCCATACATCTTGCCCAGTTCATCTTTGCCTTCATTGGCGGCATATTGCAATATCTTAATGAAATCCTTCAGGTCAAGCAGGGGAAGTTTATTATCATCGCAATATTTAAACAGCATTGAAACCACTCCGCCCTGCGTATCGTTCAGGCCGAGGATTTTACTGAGTAATATTGGCCCGAACTCTGTTACCGTAGCCCTTAACCTTATTCCCTTTTCATTGCTTAATGTAAGCAATTCAACCGGGAAACCTGTTGGCACATAATTAATGTTAAGCAGTTTTATACGTTCGGCAAGTTTATCATTCACAGCACCTGCTGCAGCAATGCCACTCAGGTCGCCTTTAATATCCATCATTACAACCGGTACGCTGGCATCGCTTAAAAATTCGCTCAGGAGCTGTAATGTTTTGGTTTTGCCCGTTCCTGTGGCGCCGGCAATAAGACCGTGGCGGTTAAGCATGCGCAAAGGGATGGATACATCAGCGCCCGGAACAACCTGGCCATCAAGCATACCGCAGCCTATTTTAATATGATCTCCTTTAAAACTATAACCATTGTTTATGGCAGCGAGGAATTCATTGGATGAAGCCATTTAAAATTTTTTTGGGAAAGATAGGAGATTAGATGTTTGCGGAGAAAAATTTAAGCAATGGTAATATGCCCTGGAAAAGCATATTCAGCAATGGGTGCAATACGAATACGCGCAGCCGCTGCTTTCATCTGCCATTATCCTTTTTACATCAACATGTCTTTGTCATTACATTTGCGCAGTTTAAATTTTATATAATGCACGGTTTGAAATTTATAAAATACCTGTTCTTCTTTATTGCTTCTGTTATAACTGTAAAAACCCTGAAAGCGCAAAGCGCTGACAGCTTAATATATCCGGATGAAAAACATTTTAAAAATATTCAGCAGCTAACTTTTAACGGCGATAATGCGGAAGCTTACTGGAGCTATGATGATAAACAGGTGATTTTTCAGCGTAAAAATGAAAAGGAAGGCATTATGTGCGACAGGATGTTTATTGGGAACATCCCTGCAGCCGGCCGGCCATTTATATTTAAGCAATTGAGCAGCGGGCTTGGCCGCACCACCTGCGGTTATTTTTTGCCGGGCGGCCAGCAGGTGGTATATGCTTCAACATATTTAGGTGGGGATAGCTGCCCGCCGGTGCCCGACCGCAAGCAGTATGGCAACCGCTACCTGTGGCCGGTATATGACAGCTATGATATTTTTTTAGCCGATACAGCGGGAAAAATAATTAAACAGCTCACCAAAACGAAGGGTTATGATGCTGAAGCTACCTTATCGCCCGATGGGAAGAAAATGATCTTTACATCTGAGCGTAGCGGCGACCTTGATTTATATGTAATGGAATTAGAAACGGGAAAGATTACACAGATTACGCATGAACTCGGTTATGATGGCGGCGCATGGTTTAGTCCAGACGGCACAAAAATAGTATGGCGTGCCAGCCGGCCCAAAACAGCCGAAGACATAAAAAACTATAAAGATCTTTTATTAAAAGGCCTTGTGGCACCCACGCAAATGGAAGTGTTTATAGCCAATGCAGATGGCAGTAATCCACAGCAGATAACTTCACTGGGCCAGGCAAACTGGGCGCCCAATTTTACGCCCGATGGCAAACGCATTATTTTTTGCAGCAATTATGAATATAAGCACGGCTTTCCTTTCAATATGTATTTAATGAATTTAGATGGCAGCGGCCTTGAAAAAATCTCGCATGGCAATGGCTTTGATGCCTTCCCCATGTTTAGCTATGATGGCAAGAAACTAATGTTTTCCTCAAACCGTAGCAGCGGCGGCGGATATGATATTAACCTCTTTATGGTTGACTGGGAGGAATAATGAGCTCACAGCTCGTAACTCGCTGCTCATAGCTTATAACCAACAATGCTTACATTTGAACATTCAAACTCATCAAATCATGTATAATTTTCTGCTTGGCCTGCACAATTTATTACGCTGGGTAATTTTATTGCTGCTGATTATAAACCTTTTAAGGCACATCGCTGCTGTTAATAAACCTTTTGGCGCAAGCGATAAAAAGCTTGGTTTGATACTCATGATTTTCGCCCATATTCAATTGCTTATTGGGTTATATGAATGGTTTGCAGGTTCATGGGGACTTCAGAATTTTATGAATAACGGGGCAGAAGTAATGCGCAACAGCGCCAGCCGCTTTTTTGCAGTTGAACATACCGTAGGAATGATCGTGGCAATTATATTGATTACCGTGGCCCGGGGCGTGTACCGCAAGAATATACCCGATGGTAAAAAACACAGGCGCTGCATATTGCTATACACGTTTGCACTTTTAATAATACTGGCTATGATCCCATGGCCGGGTATGTATGAGTTTGGCAGAAACCTGGTGCCCGCGTTTTAGATTTTCAGGGCGTTTGCTGGATGATCATATGCTTTGGTATAGCAATCATTCAACTTAATTGATGTTTACCAGGGTGACGGGACTTTCCTCCATATCTCCCCGTACCCTCCTTCATACCTGGGGCATACTTACTGCATGGTTTACTTTGTTTGCGGGTAAAAAAATTTCGCAGGAATACTAATGCGCAGGTCTTGTATCAGTTTTCTGTTCGTCTGCAAGCACAACCGTTAAATGATGTTGCCGAAAAGCAAAAAGCCACAAATAATTTTTATCTGTGGCTTAGTGTTAAAGCGTGGTTGTTCCGGATTTATTTTTAGCCTGGATAGTGAAACCAGACCGGCAATAATTCCTTCCCATTGTTTTGCCTTTTTAGTTGATAAATTTAAAAACCATACATTCCACCCGAAACGGAAATCTGCTCTCCCGTGATCCAGGCGGCATCATCGGAAGCAAGAAAAACGGCCGCTTTTGCAATATCTTCGGGCTGGCCTCTGCGGCCAAGTGGGGTATTGGCTATAAACATTTTTTCATACTCGCTGCCTGCAGTAACACCAGCACTGTTTGCGCCTTCCGTTTCCGTAGCGCCCGGCAAAATAGAATTGATACGAATGTTTTTTGTACCCAGTTCTTTCGACAAAGAAATTGTTATAGCATCCAATGCCGCTTTAGTTGCAGAGTACAACGAAGCTGCAGGAAGAGGCATTTTGCTTGCACCTGAACTGATGTTGATGATATTGCCACCCTGATCGCCAAACAGTTTCAGCGATGCCTGGGTAGCAAGTACCGGCCCCAAAACATTGACGTTGAAATGCTGATGAAACGCTTCGGCTGATACTTGTTCAATAGGTTGGTAAATGTGAAACGCTGCGTTGTTTACTAAAATATCCAGCGTACCGTATTCTTTCTTTGTTTCTTCAAAAAGTCTTATTACATCGGCTTCTTTCGATACATCGGCCTGCACTGAAATAGCAGTGCCACCATTGTCGGTTATTTCCTTAACCACGCTATCTGCGCCTTCTTTACTTGTGGCATAATTTACAACCACCTTTGCACCTTCCTTGGCAAAGTGTTTTGCGATAGAGGCGCCTATTCCTTTTGAAGCGCCTGTAATTACCGCTACTTTATTTTTTAATTTATTCATGATTTTTTTTATGATATCAGCTAAAAGAATAATACTCTGTAGCCTCGTTTCTTAAATTACCTGGTTGCAATGGCAACCTTGATATTGGTTTTTTAAAATTCTGTTTGTATTGTGATGCCCTTTATAACGGGTTATCAGCCGAAGTTAACCAGGTCCTTAAAGATTAGTTGACCCCAGCTCTTTCCCCGCGCCTGTACCAGCAACCCGCCTTCCGAAAGCCCGCCAAGATTGATGGGTGAAAAACCAAGATTTTCCGCAAGCGTACCAATCTCCGCTGTTGCGGCGTCATCGTCGCTCGCCAGGAATACGACTCTCCTGCCACCATTTACGCCCGGATCACGGGCAAGTACGGCAGCGCCCAAATGGTTGAAGCCCTTAACCAGTTTTGCACCAGTGAAAGCCTGCGCAACAACCCTGGCAGAAGGCTGTCCTCCCAATTGCTCAGGAGGTACGCCGTAAGCGTTGGTCACATCAACGATGGTCTTTCCTTTCCAGGATGGCAGCGCTTTCGCAACATCGGGGTGCGACTCAAAGCGGACAGCCAAAAAGATGATATCCGCCTTAGTGGCTTCTGCCAGTGTTTTAGGAATGATTGTAGATCCGATTGCGGCTGCATCGGGCGCAAAACTTTCCGGATGGCGCGTGGTGGCAACAGATACTTCGATGCCCTTGCGGGCAAATGCCTTAGCCAGGGCCTGGCCGATATTACCGAAGCCGATAATTGCGTAGCTTGTTTCTTTGTTTTCTAAATTACTCATTGTATTCTTTTTTAAGTTTCTGTTATAAGATGATTTTGATTCTGTGAAAATTGATTCAGGATGATTATTTAGCTGGCGACAAATAGGTGAGGCCACCATCAACAAGGAGTTCAGCGCCAAGCATAAAAGAGGAATCATCAGAAGCCAGGAAAACGGCTGTTTTGCCAATATCAGACGGTTGCCCGATTCTGCCTATGGGCATTACATCCGCCCAGTATTTTTTTACAGCTTCAAGCTGTTCCGCAGGAACAAACTTGTCAAATACGGGCGTATCTGTTGTGCCTGGTGTTATTACATTTGCCCTGATCCTTCTATTTAAAAGGTCGTTGGAAAATCCTTTTGCAAAATGGATTACAGCCGCTTTTGCAGCGCCATAAAGCGTAAAAGTAGGATAGGCCCGATGCGCTGCATTTGATCCGATAAGAATGATAGAACTACCATCATTCATATAGGGCAGTGCTTTATGAACCGTGAGGTAAACACTTTTAAGGTTTAAGTCCATTGTCTTGTCATAGACCGCTTCGCCAATATCTGCCACAGAACCAAATATGACCCCTGCTACAGCGCCGCCTGCATTGGCCACTACCACGTCTATCTTACCAAATTTTTCAGCCGTTTCTTTAAACACTCTTTCTAGGTCGGCAGCTTTGGTTACATCGGCGTTGATAGCTATAAAATTATCACCAAGTTCGGTTACAGAACTATCTAAAGTTTGCTGGTTTCTGCCAACAATAGCTCCTGCAGCACCTTCATTTTTAAACTCCCGGGCAATGCCAAACCCAATGCCACTATTACCACCTGTAATAACTGCCACTTTGTTTTTTAATCTGCTCATTTTATTTATTTTAGATTTCTTTCACGAAGGTACCATCAATAGTATATCTTTGTAACCATTATAGTTTATTCTGGTTACTATTTGGTAACTACAAATCTTAAAAACATGAGAGATGACAGATTTTGCAATTCGAATTGCCCCTTCACGAGAGCTATCGGCACTATTGGTAATAAATGGAAGCCGATAATTATAAATGTTATTGGCACCCGTAGCATTCGTTTTGGCCAGTTGGATGCCATAGTGCCCAATATTTCAAGGAAAGTACTAACCGAACAGTTAAAAGAGCTGGAAGAAGATGGGCTATTGCAACGATTGGCCTATAAGGAAATACCGCCAAGGGTAGAATATAGTTTGTCTGAAAAAGGCCTGGCTTTTTTGCCGATTTTAGAAAGCATAAAAGAATGGAATATAAAATATGAAATCGCTACAATGCCCTTGGAGACTGAGTAAAGCTGGCTGCCTGTTTTTATATTATTAGCTGCTTAACAATTGGTTTACCGGGGGGATATTGATCCCTTTTCAAACCGCTTACTTGTCAATTCTTTTATTTAATCTCTCCTTATACGGCCAAGGGTATAGCTCAGAGCTCAAAGTCTTGGGTCCCGCAGTCTGCAGCTTTCTCTTTTCACTCGCCGGTTAAAAAATTAACGGGCGAAAAGCGATAAATCTATGTTGCTCCAATTTTGAAAATTCCTTTTTTATCCTTTCTTTTGCGGCCTGTTAACTAAATCTGTGAAACCGGAAGAACCAACAATGTTTATCACCTTGTTGTTCATTGCCTCGAACGAATTAAGCCTGCCTTTTACTGTATCCCGTACTCCGCCAAAGAAGTATATAATTATACTTCACTGAAGATCTATGGCCATGCTATAGCTATTTCACTCAAACCTCACTCATATGGTGGGAGTGAGGACGGCGAAGCCGTAAATAAACGGGGGGAGTTATTTATATTTTTTTAGATAAACGCCATAGCGTTATTTTATAGAATGAATACCAGGATAGCTGTGATTGGATTGGGTTATGTAGGCTTGCCTCTTGCCCTGGAATTTGCCAAACATTTTGCGGTTACCGGATTCGATATAAATAGCCAGAGAATTGCCGAATTAAAGGAAGGGAAAGACCGCACGCTGGAAGCAGAACCACGGGTTTTGCAGGCTGTTTTAAAACAGGATAACAACAATTCTAAAGGCATTTTTTTTACAAATAACCTGGAAGATCTAAAAGCAGGCAACGTTTATATTATAACCGTTCCAACGCCGGTTGACCGGTATAATGCGCCTGATCTCAGCTATTTGTTGGAGGCCTCTGAAATAGCAGCGCGGGTTTTAAAACAGGGTGACACGGTTATTTATGAATCAACTGTTTACCCGGGATGCACAGAAGAAGAATGTGTGCCTGTGTTGGAAAATGCATCCGGTCTTGTATTCAATAAAGATTTTTATGTAGGGTATTCGCCCGAGCGCATTAATCCCGGCGACAAGGTGAATACGCTGGTGAATATTAAAAAAGTAACATCGGGTTCAACGCCGGAAGCTGCAGAAAGGATCGATAGTTTGTATAGAACTATCATAACCGCCGGTACGCATAAGGCGCCCAGTATAAAAGTGGCCGAGGCTTCCAAGGCCATTGAAAATGCCCAGCGCGATGTAAATATTTCTTTTGTAAATGAACTGGCGCTCATATTTGACCGTATAGGTATTGACACAAACGATGTGCTGGAAGCGGCCGGTACCAAATGGAATTTCTTAAACTTCAGACCTGGTTTGGTGGGTGGACACTGTATAAGTGTTGATCCCTATTATCTTGCTCATAAAGCAACTTCACTTGGTTATCATCCGCAAGTGATACTGTCCGGCAGAAGAGTAAATGATATGATGGGCGCTTTTATAGCAGGCAAGGTGGTTAAGCTGATGATCAAAAAAGGCCATACTATAAAGGGTTGTAAAACCTTACTGCTGGGTATAGCTTTTAAGGAAAACTGCCCCGATATAAGAAACAGCAAGGTGATTGATATATACCGCGAACTGCAGCAGTTTGGAGTGGAAACGGATGTATATGACCCGCTGGTGAATAAGGAAGAGGTGAAAAAGGAATTAGGTATTAATGTAATAACCGCGGAAGAAATAGACAAGCATTACGCGGCTGTTATCATTGCAGTTGCGCATGCGGCATTCCTCGAAATGGATTTTATGCCATACAAAAAGAATAATGCTGTTATTTTTGATATAAAAGGATGTATTGGCAAAGAACTTGCAGATGCAAGGCTGTAATTTAATATTGTAAAAATTTATTATACTTGTATTCCATTTGATTTTTAAGCCAATCAGTCTTTATTTTGATTTATTTAAAATACATTCATTGTGAATTATAAAGGTCCCCGGAATCAGCTAACTGAAACGATATTCAACTGTAATATTGTAAGGCTTGTTTTTGTATTTTGTTGTGCCCCCATATCATTATATAGCCATATCGGCCCATTTAAAAGCAATTAATTCATATTAACATGAAGCATACCAGGTTGTCTTTTTTATCTTTCTTGCTTTTTACCGCATTATTATTACTATTAAACTCCTGCACTTCCTATAAAAACGTTTCCTATTTTCAGGATTATGCAGATACTGCAAAGCCTGTCGTGGTTAAAACGGTGCCCTTTAAATCACCGGTGATCCAGCCGGATGATATTTTATCGGTAACCATCGAAACAATAGATAATGACGTTACGTCCCTGCTTAATAATACGAATAGTTTGAATAATACCTCCACAACCTTACCTGTCTCCGGTAGTGTACCCGGAAATAATCCTCCAAATGTGAATGGATATTTGGTGGATAAGGATGGATATATAGAACTTCCTTTTGTGGGTAGACTGCATGTTGCGGGATTAACCACTGCAGAAACCAAGGATTTGGTTACAAAAGAAGTGGATAAATATTTTAATAATGCTATTGTAAATGTAAGGTATGCTAATTTTAAAATAACGGTAATTGGTGAGGTGCTAAGACCTTCTACTTATATTGTTCCTAATGAAAGGGTGAATATTTTTGATGCTTTGGGACTTGCAGGCGACATGACTATATACGGGCGGCGGGAAAATGTGTTATTGATGCGGGATACCCTGAACGATAAGAAGCTTATCCGCCTTAACCTTAATAATAAAGACATTGTGAGCTCTCCCTATTTTTACCTGCAATCTAACGACATTGTTTATGTGCAGCCCAATAAATATAAGATTGCTTCCACGGATGCCTATCGGAATCGTTACATAACTATTGCTGCAGCTATACTTACGGTAGCACTTGTAGCATTGAGAACACGTTAATTAAAGAATTTAAAATTGTTTATGGATAATACGCAAACAGGTATGATTTCTCAAAAGCCTGACGAGGAATTTGATATAAAAAAGATTATTGGCAGATTTCTTGTTCAGTGGAAACTTTACCTTTTAAGTTTAATAGCTCTTTTAATCTTAGCCTTTTTGTATATAAGGTACTCTACTCCAATGTATAAAGTGCATTCACAGGTTTTGGTGGAAGACAATGACAGTAAAGGAGGCTCATCATCCTCTGCATCTTTTGCTACAAGCGCTATTATGCAGGATTTTGGAGGTCTGTTTAGCATGCAAAGCAATGTATATAACGAGATGGCCATTTTAAAGACACAGGATTTATTAGTAAAAACAATAAATGAGCTTAAGCTAAATGTTGCTTATTTTAGTAAAGGTGATATAAGGAATGTCGAATTGTACGATAGAACGCCTTTTATGGCTACATTTTTTCCGGTTTCTGATTCTATCAGCTTAATCCAATTTGAGGTTGCAATACCAGCTGCCGAAAAAAAATCAAAATACACTATTAGTAATGAAGACTATAATTTTGAAGTAACTGCAACTTTTGGCGATACCATTAATTCCCCTGCCGGCAGACTTTGCTTAAATACCACAGGCGAGGATTTTACCACAACGAATTATATTCTTTCTGTAAATTCAGTTGATGCAGTTGTTGCCAATATTAAACAAAACATGGCAATATCTATCCCGGATGACCAAACTACTGTTATCCAGATAGATTATAATACTAATATTCCTAGGAAAGGCGAAGCTGTTATAAAGACGCTCATTCAGCAATACATGCAGCGGAACCTAACTGAGAAAAATGCAATTTCAGACAGTACTATCACATTTATCAACAGCCGTATAGGGCTTGTTTCAGGGGATCTTACAGGCATTGAAACCGATATAGAGCAGTTTAAGCAAAAAAACAACCTGGCAAATATTGAAGCCCAATCTCAAATGCTTATAGAAAATACCTCTGCCTATTATCAAAAATTGAATGAGGTGGATGTCCAGTTGAATGTTGTTTCTACCATGCTTGACTATTTAATGGACGAAAAGAATAAAAGCAAAACAGTGCCTGCCTTATTAACGACAGATCCCACTTTTCTGCAATTAATGCAGCAGTATAATATGCTGGTCTTGCAAAAGGAAAGGCTATCTCTTACCGTTAAGGAAAATAATCCCATTGCATCCAACCTAAGTACGCAAATAAAAAACGTACGTGCCGACATGGTGAGAAGCTTGCAAAGCCAAAAAAAGGCTCTTGAAATAAGCAGGAATAAAATTGCACAGGAAAATGATCAAATGGCAGGATATATTAAAAAAGTGCCTGCACAGGAGCGCCAATATGTAGATTTATCCAGGGAAAAAGATGTAAAACAAGCCCTTTATCTTTATTTACTGCAGAAGAAAGAAGAAACAGCTATAACAAGAGCATCCAATATTCCAAGTGCCAGTGTAATACAGGAACCCAAGTCTGAATACCTTCCATATTCTCCTAACAAAATGCTTATTGGTGCATCAGCTATACTCTTTGCGTTTATTTTGCCCACAGGCTTTATAATTTTAAAACAACTGCTTTCCAATAAAATAGTAAGCAGGGAAGATATTACTGGCAACACACAGGTTCCAATACTTGCAGAAGTTGGGCATTATGATGGTGAAGGCATATTAAATATGAAAGAGGCCGGCCGCACAGCTGTGGCAGAACAATTCAGGGTGTTTAGAACCAACTTAGATTTTGTAATAAAAAAGAAATCATGTCCCATAATACTTATTACATCTACCATTTCGGGGGAAGGTAAATCCTTTATAAGTTCCGGGCTTGCTGCCACCTATGCATACAGCGGTAAAAGAGTACTGTTAATGGAGATGGATTTGCGTAAGCCTAAATTATCAGCGATGTTGGGTCTTTCCAATGAATCAGGGTTTACTTCTTATATAATAGGCGATAGGCCGGTTAATGAGTTTATAAAAGAATTAAGAGTGGCCCCCAATATTTTTCTTTTTAGCTCAGGGCTGGTTCCACCCAACCCGGCTGAATTGCTGATGAGTGATAAAATGGAAACAATGTTTGATGAACTAAGGGCCTCGTTTGACGTAATAATAATAGACACCGCTCCTATTGGCGCTGTTACCGATGCGCAGATACTTTCGAAATACACTGATGCAAATTTATATGTGATGAGACAGGGCTATAGTTTTAAAAGCGGGATAGAGATATTAAATGAACTGACAGAAACCGGCAGGATGAATAAATTGTATATTATAGTAAACGACGTAAAAAAAGGCAGTACTTACCGGTATGGCTATGGTTACGGCTATGGCTATGGTTATGGGTATTTCGAACAGAAAAAGAAAAAGAACTGGCTGTCTTTTAAATAAAATACGCTGAATAGCTGTTTAAATTGCAATTTGATAATTTGCAGCACAAACCTAAAAGCCGGTAAGAAATGATGCAGTTCAGTCATCTTTATTTTTGCCTTCCATGAGAAAAGAACCTTAAGCGAAGTGCATTTTAGTTATTCTATTTCAATATTCCTTTAAACAAAATAGTAATTATAAATGAAAATTTTGGTAACCGGCGCTGCCGGATTTATTGGTTCATTTCTTGCAAAGGCCTTAATTGACAAAGGCCATGACGTTGTAGGGCTTGATAATATTAATGCTTATTACGATACAGGGCTTAAATATGGGCGTTTAAAAAATTTAGGGATAAATATAAATGAAATAGAGAATGGCAGATCTGTGGTTTCTAGTACCTATGGCAAACAATTCAAATTTATAAAACTTAACCTGGAAGATGATGAAAGGTTAACCTCACTTTTTAAAGAAGAGAACTTTACCATGGTTGCTAACATGGCTGCACAGGCAGGAGTGAGATATAGCATAGAAAACCCTAAAACTTATATACAGTCTAACGTTGTTGGTTTCGCCAATATCTTGGAAGCCTGCCGGCATTTTAATATTGAACATCTTGTATATGCCAGCAGTTCGAGTGTTTACGGCTTGAATAGAAAAATACCGTTTTCCACCCATGACCGTGCCGATCATCCGGTTTCATTGTATGCTGCTACTAAAAAAAGCAATGAATTAATGGCGCATGTATATAGCCATTTATACAAACTGCCGACAACGGGTTTGCGTTTTTTCACGGTTTACGGCCCTTGGGGCAGGCCCGATATGGCTTATTTTATTTTTGCAGAAGCTATTATGAAAAATAAGCCTATTAAGGTTTTCAATGATGGAAATATGCAAAGAGATTTTACTTATGTGGATGACATTGTTGATGGCATAGTAAGGGTGCTGCTGCATCCTTCAAAGGCAAATGCGTTGTGGGATGCTTTTACCGGCAATGCTTCAGCTTCATCAGCCCCCTATAAAGTGTATAATATTGGCAATAACCAGCCAGTGCGGCTAATGGATTTTATAAATGTGCTGGAAACGGCTTTGGGCAGGGAAGCTATAAAACAAATGATGCCAATGCAACCGGGGGATGTGGAGGCAACCTTTGCCGATATAGATGAATTAACCAACGATCTGCAGTTTAAACCTTCAACAGATATTAAAACAGGTATAAACAAATTTGTAGAATGGTATCAGGATTATTACCAAAATTAATGAAGGCGCCTTTAGGCGTTAAAATGAAAAATCTTTTTAAGCAGGATTTAATAAAAAAAATCCGTAAGGCTTTTATTTACCAGGTATGTGGCGCTGCTGCAGCTTTTTTAAGTAATGTGGTGCTGGCCCGCTTTCTGGGTGTAAACACCTATGGTATTTATAGTTTTTCCGTCAACTTACAGAAATTATTACTTATTCCTACCTTATTAGGATTTGGTACATATACGCTTCGCTACTATCCAAGGAAGTTGGAAGATAAAAACTGGCCGCTATTAAAAGGATATCAAAGGACTTCATATTTAGGCATAACCGGCATGTCAATTTTAACAATAATAATTAGCTATGTTGTTATATATCATACCAATTATGTACTTCCGGGAAATAGAAACCCCTATATGATTTTTATTTTGTCTTTACCATTATACGCTTTTGTAAATTTATTAATAGCCCTTGCGCAAGCAAGACATAAATTAACTTTGGCATTGCTTCCAAACTATATTTTATTGCCTGCTTTACTATCTTTTTTTAATATCAGTATTTATTATTTAATAACAAAAAACATTAGCGCTGTTGCTTTTGCCTGGATTTATGTGGGATCAACTCTCTTAGTTTTAATTTACCAGATTATTGGGTTAAATAGGTTCAGCATAAAAGAAATAAAGTTTGCAAAACCTGTATATGCTATAAAGGAATGGCTGTCAACATCATTACCTATGCTGTTTACAAGCAGTTTGCAGGTGCTTCTAAAAACTGCCGATGTATTTATGATCGGGCTTTTAATGACTCCAAAAGATGTAGGTATTTATAATGCTGCACTTAAAATCGATACCATAATTTTATTTGGATTAACGGCGGTGAATTTTGTGGAGGCTCCAATATTTTCAAAGTTATATGGCGCAGGAGATATGAAAGGGCTTCAGAAAACTGTTAAACAGTCTGCCTGGCTCATCTTTGTTTTTACTATTTTTATATCAATGCCTGTTGTTTTTTTTGGGAAGCCTATTTTGGGCCTTTTCGGGGAGGAGTTTAAGGTGGCCTTTTGGCCTTTAATAATTATTTTGATTAGCAACGTATTTAATGCTCTCAGTGGTTCTGTAGGATTATTAATGACCATGACCAACCATCAAAAGGAGGCCTTTTATGTCACGGCTGCCAGCAGCATCATTTGTGTAGTATTAAACTACTTCTTTATTCAATCATACGGAATTATTGGGGCATCAATTGCCATAGCCATATCAGTTATTATAAGAAATGGCGTGATGGTAATTTTAGTAAAAAAGCTTTTAGGAATAAACGCTACGGTATTACCGTTTTAAACTTTCTTATGTCAATTATATTTATTGCCGGGCTTCCAAGAAGCGGTACAACTTTCTTACAGTCACAATTTTTAAATTTTGATAAGGTGGTTGCCTTAGGAGAAGTGACTCAAACAATATATGCAATAAAAAATATTGAAAAAAAATCTCCTACATGGAAACTCTTATTAAAACTTAGAAATAAAAGTTATTGGAATCGTAAAACTTATCCAATTTTATTGGAGCGGATTAGAAAAGACAGCTTTTGGAGTAAAATAGAAGACGATATTCGTTCCACCAATTCCATTAAAGAGGCAATTGAATTAGTTTATTCAGCTGCTTATACAATATATCCCAATCATCTTCTAATAGATTCGTCGAAATCTATTAATCATTTGAAGATAAGTATGGAATCGGAAAAGTATAAAGCAAAAATTTTTGTAATCCATTGTGTACGGGATTATCGCGGTTGGATTTATTCAATAAAAAAACATAAAAAAAGACTGGGATATATTAAAAGAAGTGATTTATTTGAAGCTTATACGTGGCTTAAAGCTAATAAACAAATTTTAAAATTATTAAAACTTAACTTTCATAAGCAACACTTAATAGTTTCGTATGATAAAATGATTTTTAACTATAGCGAAAGTATGAAAAAAATGGCTGCTATTTTAAAACTTTCTGCAAGAACAGAGAATAGCCCAGAACAAAAATTTCATGAAATTCTGGGTAGTCAAACCTTTAAAGAAAACATAAACACTAAAGATTTGATGTATGATTCGGAATGGTTTCAATATCAAAGCACTTGTTTAGAAACTCCTGTTCAAAGGCTAAATAAAGCAATATATAAAATGCATTTAAATTAAAAAATAGTGATCCAATCTTTGAAAGATTATAAATATTACATAGAAAGAGACAAAATAGCTTTAAATGCGAAGCCTACAAGTTTTTTAATGCGATTAAAAGAGTTATTATTTCCGAATAAAATATTGAAATTTCAGCTTGTATTGCGTAAATACGAATATTTGCGAAATAAAAATGATAAGAATGTGTTCGATAGATTTTTGTTATTACTGGTATATTCTAGATTTAGAAGAATATCACTCCAGTTAGGCTTTTCAATCCCTCCAAATGTTTTTGACTCAGGGTTATCAATTGCGCACTATGGCACTATTGTAGTAAATCATAACTCGAAGGTTGGGATCAATTGCAGAATACATGCATGTGTAAATATTGGTGCATCTGCCGGTAATAAGAGCGCACCACAAATTGGTAAAAATGTTTATATAGGTCCCGGTGCTAAGCTTTTCGGAGATATTAAGATAGCCGATAATGTTATAATTGGTGCAAATGCTGTTGTAAATAAATCCTGTCTTGAAGAAAATTGTGTTTTAGCAGGTAATCCAGCCAAAGTTGTAAAAAAATTGCTGCCAGAAGAAATAAAGAAATATATAAGACATATAAAAGTGTGATAGAGGTACTTTTTAATTGAAAGGTATGAATAAAGTTAAAACGTTCTTATTAGAAGTGTATTTGCTTTTGGCAATTTACTTTCTTATAATTGCATTTGCTAGGCAAACTTTATTTGATGATTTGACAAATTCCTGCATTTTTACAGTTATATTTTCAGTAATTACTTTTCTCTTCATCATATTTGTTTGTAAACTAAAATCTTTTTCTTTTCCCGTAATTTTTTTAGCAATAACTTTTCTATTTACAACAACAAGCCCTATTTTATTTATATTATATGGAGTGAAAGGTTTGTCTGAATGGAGGTTTATTGATTTGGTAGGTATTAATAAGGCACTTGTATTAATAAATTTAATGTACACATCTTTTTACATTGGAATTTCTTTTAATAAAACACTTATAAAATATGGAAATAGTAAACCTTTCAAATCATCTATGCAAATTATTGCAAGGTTGCAGGAAGAACGGATTTTAAATATTATTGGGTTCGGATTATTATTTATATCGTTCATATGTATATTAATTCCAACCTTAGAAGGAAATGGTCTGATGACTTTTATAAAATCCTCATACCATGAATATCATGATTCGCGTTTAGAAGGTAGCGTTAGCTTATTATTTACACTTGCATTTTCAAATTTTTTGCCATGGAGTATTATATTAATAACTATAGGTTCTAATTCTATTAAGCAGTTTAAATTATATGTATTTTTTTTCGCACTTCCTTTTATAATCATTATTTTACTGACTGGTGATCGTTCTTCAGCATTCCCTCCAATAGTATTATTAATAAGTATTTTTTATATAAAATACCACACAATCACCAAGATTTCATGGAGGAAAATTGTCTTAATATCTATAATTTGTTTGTATTTAATACCTGTAATACGAGTAACAAGAACAATTCCTATAAGCCAATGGAATAGTCAAACTTTAATTAGTGTTATAACATTTCAAGATAATACTTTCCATTCTACGGATACAGAAAATCTGAATATAATAACTTCCACAATGTATTCAGTTTCAGAGCAGCTCCAATCATTAGTAGGAACAATGAAATTAGTTCCTGATAAAGCTCAATACAGATATGGATTTGATTATTTTGTGCGACCAACAATTGTTGCTATTCCCTTCCTTGAATTTATTATCAGTATTGATTTTCATGTTAGAGGTGCAGGTATTTGGGTCCAGCCAACTCAATGGTTTACTTATTACTACAATACAAGAGGGACAGGATTGGGTTATCTACAGGTAGCAGAGGCATATTTGAATTTTGGCCCTCTGGGAATATTTGTGATATACATAATATTGGGATTTTGCTTAACGAAATTTTGGTTTAAAGCATTATTTGAAAAGCTCCCAGTAAAACAAATTGCTTTTTGGTTATTGTTTTTTAATAATGTTTTAAACTGGATAAGGAATGACGCCACGGGGCAACTTAGAAATCTGACTTGGGCTTGGGTGATAATATATGGTGGGTTTGCAGTGGTAAAATATTTTCAAAGCAAAAAAATTTCTCGCGGCCTTCCCTATATTCGATAATATGAGAAAAAGAATAGTTCATTGTATTGATAAACTGCATGGCGGAGGTGCACAAACCCAATTAATTCATTTATGCAATAATACTGACAGACAAAAATATAAAGTTGCTATATTATGCTTTGATCCTTCATCAGTTTTGCAATTAAAGGATGACGTGGATTTCATTATCATAAAAAAACGGAGCGGTATATTTCTTCTTATATCCTGGTACGAGATATTTAGAGAGATAAAAGTTTTTAAGCCTCAGATATTACAGCTATGGCTTCCTGAAATTATAACAATACCTGCAGTAATTGCAGGTATTTTTTGTAAAAATTGTTTTATTCTTAGTTGTAGTCGAAGAATACCGATAAAAAAAGTAGGCCTGCTTTGGTTTAGGGACAGGCTTAAATATATTGCACATGGGCTGGCAAATAAGATGACCACTAATTTTCCTATGCCCCTTAAATTC
>JAEWJV010000136.1 GCA_023386395.1 Bacteroidota bacterium | reverse complement strand
GGATACTACCCCGATAGACCCGGTCAGATCTTTTTTTGCCTGCGTACCATAACCTACAACAACCACATCATTCATACCAGCGTCTGTATCTTTTAATGTGATATTGAGAGAATGATTATCGCCAATTGCCACTTGCTCATCCATCTTGCCCACATAAGTTATTTCAAGCGTTTGGCCTTTGGATGCACTGATAGAAAAAGTGCCATCAGCATTTGTAGCAACGGCGGTGTTGCTGCCGGATACTTTAACAGTAGCCCCTGCTAACGGAGCAGCATTTTCATCCGTTACTTTTCCTGTAATCGTAGATTGTTGTGCAAAAAGAAAAGATTGAAAACAGGTAAGAGAAAGTGCAATAAAGAATGTTTTTTTCATGGCCGCCCTGAAGTGCAATAAGCATCGCAGAAACATTGGCTGCATTTTTAAAAGAGAACCCATAGCGTTGTTTTTTGTTTTGAAGAAATATAAAATGATAAAGCAAAAGAGCTATTGTACACAGTTATTGAACTATGAATAGTTAACCGGGGCCTAAACTATTTGTAAAGAATAAAATCCTTATTTATAACATAATCTGCCGAAGCAGAGAAGTATAATTTCCAGCAAGTCTCTCGCTAAATATTCAACGGTTAAAGATTTCATGAAGCAATGGCTGTTTAATCGTTTAAGCAGAAATACACTTCAAACTTATGTCTATTTAATCGTTTAAGCAAACTTTTTATGCACTTTTTTAAAAAAAAATTACACGGCTTCACTATCATTTTGCAATCGCCTGCGCAATCCAATATTTACGCCCGGAAATGATTCTTATGAAGTAGAAAAGAAGAGACAAATACGGCGTCATTAATTATAAATCAATATGCCAGTTTAAACCTTTGATCTTTAATTTGTGAAAACAGGTACATTATTTTTTTACCAGCATCATTTTAATCCATAAAAACTTATTTGCTTCACCTGATGCCTTAAACTGAATAGTAGCAGCATTATTCAGTTCTGTTATATGAATATTGCCTGCAAACATGTTTTTTACTTTTTGCTTGCCATTTGCCGAAGATGATTGCCAGCCTGTAATTTGTGTTTGACGCTGCCAGATAGAAAAATCGCAGCCTCCCGGTTGCTTTACATAAGAAATAAAAAGTTTGTAATCACCCGCAGGTATATCGCCCAGGTTTACCTTCAGCATACCGTCATTACCTGGCGCTGTTATATCAAAGCTTTGCCCTATATCATTATTATCCCATACGGTTTTAATATTCATATCTGAACCTATTTCAATACCGGAAAACTGTGGATATATATTGATGGTATCAGGTATGTAAACCTTTATATTTTCATTCGTATTGAATGATGATAACTGCAGCGGCCTGTCGCAATAGAAATAGCTTACAGAAGTATATAAGCCCGGCACCGCATTATGTTCGCCGCCATGTTCTATACTTTGATAAATATTTTTTTCAAACGACATTTTATCAGAGAGATAAAACCTGTAGCCTCCCGTTCTTGCAAAAGCAAGCGAATAATCCAGCGCGCCGTGCAATGGCAAACTCATTTTTGAATCCCAACGGTTTAACAAAGCATACCAGCCACCGTTAAAATAATCTTCCGAGCCCGTACCATGAAAACGCATTTCATTATCAATAATCGTTGAATCGTCACCTTCAAAAAAAATTGTCATGCCTGTATGCAACCCTTGTGCCTGCAATACAGAACCCACATAATGGCCCTTACCCTGAATATCCAGGAAAACGTGCGGCTGCCCGTCTTTTGTTTTTTCACTTTTTCGATATGCATAAAATTTCCCTTCTTTATCTGCATTCCGCGGCTGAAGTGTGTAATAAATTTTTGCATGCAGGCCAACGCTTGCCAACACACTGTCTTTTGCATTCAAATAACTGAATTCAATACGCGCCTTTTTATCAAAGGGCATTGGAATAAAACTGTAACAAACATTGTTTTCTGAACCGGCCAGTAAGCTTTGCATGGAAGGTTTTCCAAATGCAAAACCAAAGAAATCTGCAACAGGGCAATCGATGGCCGGCAATTTTTCGTCATCCCAAAACACACGCATAATTATGTTTTTGTACAACGATGCAAAACTGCTGGAAGGGCTGAGTTCAATACCTTTAATCCTGCCGCCGGCATTCAATACAAATACCTGCCTTGTATCACCCGGTTTAATGGAAAAAGATGTGTCAGTAATTTTTGTGCAATCATTGTTTGCAGCAATTGCTTTTGCTTTATACACTTCGTTACCGTTCCACAAACTACTGATTGCATTCAATGCATCTTCTATACCGCTGCCGATATTTTTTGTGAAAGGTTGAACCACGGTTCCTTTGTTATATAACCTGTAACCAATCTGATGAAACATCATTTTCTTTCCCCTGCTAACAATCACACAACGTTTCTGAAAAAGTATGGGGAAGTAACAATAATAGCCTCCAACCTGGTTACCGCAAAGCGGCTGCACAAACGGGTAAACCTTGCCAGAGAAAAGATCCATGTAATTAATGGAGAGTGTTGGCTGCTTTGCATCATCTATATAAAAATCAAGCGTGTCTGTAGTTGGTGTTGGCGTCCAGATACGATTGACAACACCGGTTCCTTTCACGTCAAAAATTACAAGGCTGCTGTCAGCATTTCTTCTTACAAAAGAATACTGCCCGCCAAAACCATCATTGTTGCCACCGGTAGTATCATATGTTGAAACCTGTGCTGCGTACGTGTTTGAGCGATATGCAGGCAAATCACTGATGTGGTAGAATTGCTTCAATTCATCAACTGTTGTGATAGTTTTTTGTGCAAACAAAAATGTTGCAGCGCATAACGACATGCATAAAAAGATTAATTTCATTATAGTGAATATTATTTATGTTTTATACTATTAACAGCCGGGGTTAATAGTTAAATATCATGGCCTGGCAAGTCATGTTGAGATAACGAGACGTCTCATGAATGAAGCTGCTAATAATACGAGAGCATTATCCCGTTCATTATTGTTTTTATTTGTTTCGAAGCTCTATTTTGATTTTATTCTATTATGCCAACACTTTATGTCCTTTCAGCGCATAGTATAATATAAACAGAAATAAAGGTATTGGCACAAGAAACCCTGTTGCCATGCCGTAATTATCGGCAACAGCACCCATTATGGGCGGAAACACTGCTCCACCCGCAACTGCCATTACCAGGAAAGATGCAGCTTCCTTAGTATTATGCCCAAGCGATTTAATTGCTAATGCAAAAATTGTGGGAAACATAATAGACATGAAAAAGAAAACACCGTAAAGCGCAATCAGTGAAACCCAACCCAACTCAAATGATACTATGGGTAAAAGAATGCAAACCGCGAGTGAATAAAGGGCAAGCATTTTTGCAGGCTTAAAAAACCTCATCATAGAGCTGCCCGAAAAACGCCCGATCATAAATAACAAAAAGCCAAGAGATAAAAAGTAAGGAGCATATTCTACATCAAAACGGGGATGCATATCATGATCGGTAACAAAGTTTATCAGATAACTGAAAACGCCGGTTTGTGCTGCCACGTAGCAAGCCTGTGCAGCAAAGCCCATTGTGAAATGCTTATTCTTCCATAATGGTTTGGGAGATATATAGGCCGGGTCATCAACGCTTATTACTATACCGGTTTCTGAAGTTTGTGTTACCGCACCGCCATGTGCGGCAATTTCATCTGCCTCCGTTATCTCCGGCAGTTTTATGCGCATAAAAATGAATGCAATGGCTAACACTACTAACCCGATTATAGCAAAAGGCAGAATAATAGAAATCATTTTTTCGCCTTCCACATGGCTTTGGTTACCATAAATATATAAAGCTATCAATGGCCCTATAACCCAGGCAAGCCCGTTAAAAGACTGGGAAAAATTAATGCGCCGTTCTGCTGTTTCAGGAGGGCCAAGTTTTGTTGTATATGGATTAGCAGCGGTCTCCAACGTTGCAAGGCCTGCACCGATAATCAGCAGGCAAAGCAAAAATAAAATGAAGGATTGGAAGGTGGCAGTTCCGGCTGCTATTAAAGCTCCGGCTGCAAAAAGCGAAAGCCCGAGGATTATCCCTTTTTTATAGCCATATTTTTTTATAAAAATGCCTGCTGGTATGGCCATTCCAAAATAAGCGCCATACAATGAAAACTGGATAAAGCTCGATTCCCATTTTTCCAGGTGCAGCATCATCTGGAAATTTTTATCCAGCGTGTCGAGCATGCCGTGCGCTATTCCCCATAGAAAAAATAATGCACTGATTGCTGCAAATGGGCCAAAGTAGTTAATTCCGTCTTTTACAAACAGTGATGGTCTTTTATTTTTCATGCCTTTCCTGATTGGCCCATCTAAGTCCTTCCCTAAGGCAAGGACTTAGATGAGCGTGATAATTTTAAAGTTGTTATATGTTATAAGTCTTCCGGAAGTCCTCCCTTTTGAAGAAGATTCAGGAGCGGCCGTACAACGCACCGTAATTATTGCAGGCACGGTAATCTGCACTTTCACCATCTGACCCAAATGCATTCCATGCAGAAGGCCTGAAAACTTTTTCTTCATCAATATTATGCATACAAACCGGAATACGCAACATAGAAGCCAATGTTATTAATTTATCACCAATATGTCCATAGCTTATAGCGCCATGATTGGAGCCCCAATGCAACATAACATTATACACATCTGTGAAAGCACCTTTGCCTGTTATGCGCGGCACAAACCAGGTTGTGGGCCAGGTAATATCGGTGCGCTTATCTAAAGTATCATGAACATTTTGCGGAAGATCAATGGTTTCGCCTTCTGCTATCTGCAATACGGGGCCAAGTCCTCTCACCAGGTTAATGCGGCACATAGTTACCGGCATGCCACCCTTTGTTACAAATTTTGATGAGAAGCCGCCACCTCTGAAATAGCCTTTATTACCCGGATACCACGTGGTTGCATCCAGACACGCGTTTGCTTCCTCCTCATTAATTTCCCAGAAAGGCTTCATGGCAGGTTTGCCATCTCTTTGCTGCTGCCCTGTTCCATCTAATGTGGCTGAACCGGAATTAATAAGATGAATAAAACCATTGGCTGCTGAAGCTTCCGGCCTCCACCCCGTTACGCGTTCAACAGCCTCCGGACTCCAGTAGGTTCTTACATCGGCAAATATTTGTGCCGTATTGGTAAGCAGGTATCCAAACAACATGCTAACTCCGTTAAAGCAATCATTTTCTGTTGCCACGGTATAAGGCGCACGAATGCCGTTCCAGTCGAATGATGAATTTAAAATCGCTTCAGAAAAATCGCCATTAGGCAAAAAATCCGTCCATTGACGCTGGCCCTGGAAACCCGATACAATTGCATTATGGCCTAATGCTTCTTCACCAAAACCCTTATCCTTCAAATGCGGGTTACCTTGCATCAGGTCGCGTATTATCAGCGTCATCTTTACAACAAATTTCCAGTCTTTATCTTTTTGTTCTCTTGACGATTGCTTGCTTTCTTCATTTGCTAAATCATTCCCTTCTTTACAATTTTTCTTTACCCACGCCAAGGCTTTTTCAAATTCCGGTTCATCATAAATTTTCTTTTCTATGCGGCGCAAGACTTCAGTTGAATCAACATATTCATTGCGCATACCGAGGTATTCACGAAAGAAATCAGGCACTACAATGGAACCTGCAATACCCATGCATACAGAACCAATAGCGAGGTAAGATTTGCCACGCATAATGGCCACCGCCAAACCAGCCCGTGAAAAATTTAGCAGGCG
>JAEWJV010000078.1 GCA_023386395.1 Bacteroidota bacterium | reverse complement strand
GAATTATGGCCCGCAGGACCAGTTCCTGGTAGCCAACAGTGGTGTAATGAAAGTAACGCCGGATAAACGTTTTCTTCAATTTACGCTGCATGATGGATGGAACTACCAGGAAAACGGAAACCGGTATAGTACCAATACAGATTATATAAGAATGGGCTTTAAAGATTACCAGAAAGATTTTGATTTAAGCAGTTTTCAAATGAACAGAACAGAAGACAGCCTGTTTAAATGGGACCCGAAAATGCTTACGGTTCATCAGCTTAATTTATCCATTGACTCCATTTCAAAACTGAAAGATTCGAATATAAACCGTTTGAAATCGCAGTTACAGCCCGCACTTGCTTTTTATAAGTACCGCGACAGCGCCTGGGCGCTGCCCGAATCATTAAAGAATAAATCAATAAAAAATATTCGTTCTATTATTCCCGACAGCATGGCATCAACGGTGTATGACAGGTCATTTTCATCCATAAATTCAGTAAAGGGGTTTGTTGATATCGCGCAGAGCGAATACAGCGACAGGCAAAACCTGCTGCGCAAAAACCGCGTGGAATGGAACCGCAAATTCAGTTTATCTTTTGCCTGTATTGTGCTCTTTATGATCGGCGCACCACTTGGCTCCATTATCAGGAAAGGCGGCCTTGGTTCACCGCTTGTGTTTGCCGTTATCTTCTTTGTTTTATTTCATTTACTGAACACTTTCGGCGAAAAATTTGCAAAGCAGGGTGTTACCAGCGCAGCTTTCGGAATGTGGCTTTCCGCTATTATACTGGTGCCTGTTGGTGTATTTTTAACTTCAAAGGCCATGAGAGATTCGCAGTTGTTTAATAAAGAGTTTTATTTCAGGTTTTTTAAAAAGTTTAATTCAATGACAGGGAGTGCAAAAACCAAATCTGAAATTGATTAACTGTATTTTATAATGAAACTTATTTCGGGCATCAGTTTTTAAAATTTCAATAAAGGCAATTGCAGACAGCACAACAAAATTTCAGGGTTCAAAAATGGATTACGGCTTTATCTGTGATACTTTTTGTAGTAAAAATTATCGCCTATTATTTTACAAATTCGCTGGCGGTTCTTTCTGATGCGCTTGAAAGCATTGTAAATGTAATAGCAGGCTTTATCGGGTTGTACAGTTTATATGTTGCTGCAAAGCCCAAGGATGCCGATCATCCTTACGGGCATGGCAAAGCTGAATTTGTTTCTGCTGCGGCTGAAGGAACATTGATTGTTGCATCCGGCATACTTATTCTTTACGAAGCTGCTGTAAATTTTATACAAAACAGGCCACTTGAAAAACTTGATACAGGTTTATGGCTGATTGCCCTTACAGCCATATTTAATTTTATTGCCGGTATTATTTGCGTAAGAATAGGCAGGCGCAACAGTTCGCATGCCTTACAGGCAAGCGGCAAGCATTTAATAATTGATACATGGTCAACCCTTGCTATTATTGCAACGCTTGTAATTATTTTATTCACGAAGTTTTATTGGCTTGATAAAATAGTTGCCTGCGTTATTGCCTTCGCAATTATCTTTAACGGGTATAATATTGTACGCAGGTCACTGGCCGGGATAATGGATGAAGCCGATACAAAATTGTTGAAGCGCATGGTGCGGTTGCTTAATGAAAAAAGAAGGCCAAACTGGATTGATATTCATAACCTGCGCATTATAAAATATGGCAGCGTATTGCATATTGATTGCCATCTTACCCTTCCTTTTTATTTAAATGTGCTGGAAGCACACGATGAAGTAGTGGCGCTGGAAAATTTAATTATTTCAGAATTTGGCGACCAGGTTGAAATGTTCGTTCATACGGATGGAAGTTACCCGGTAAGCTGCGCCGTTGTATTTAATGAAAAAGAAAAAACAGCCTGTCCGGGTTCCAGGCCGGATAAAGAATGGAAACTGGAAAATATAATGAAGAACGAACGGTTTGGGCTGTCGCAGATAGAAGTTGATATTGCCGGCTGAGTTTATTATTGCTAATATAAACCGTACCTGCTTATTTGTTTTATATGAAACCGGGCATAACAAAATTTTTAATACACAGAAAGATAAATAGGTGAGGTTCCATCCGGCAAGTAAAAAATCAAAAAATATTCGGATGAAACGCCATGCAAATTTTTTTTCATATAAGGGCGTTCCATGAGACAATTAAAAAACAAATATGTACGAATGAAATGTTTTATTCTTGGCATTTTCCTGTTTTGTATTACACCGTTGCTCAACGCTCAAAATAATAGTGCGCATATTCGCATAAGTGTTGTTACCTGCGGACCGGGCAACGAATTATATTCTTTATTCGGACATACTGCATTGCGCATAATTGATAGCGTAAATCATACTGATGTTGTGTATAACTGGGGTGGCTTTACTTTCGATCAGCCTAACTTTTATTTAAAATTTATGCGCGGCAAGCTGCTGTATTATTCTTCTGCTGATGCATTCCCGGAATTCATGTATGAATATATTTATGAACATCGCAGCGTTTATGAACAGGAATTGAAAATAGACAGTGCATCAAAACAAAACATTATTAATGCCGTTAACTTCAACATGCAGGGCAATAACCGTTTTTATAAATATGATTTCCTGCTTGATAACTGCACAACAAGGGTAAAGGATATTGTTTTAAAGAATATACAGGGCGATACCATACACAACAGAATTGTTCCTGCAGGAACTACATCGAGAGACCTGATTCATTATTACCTGGAAAGAGGCGGCCAGCACTGGACGAAAATTGGTATAGACATTTTACTTGGCGGGAGAGTTGACCAGATTGTTTCAAATGATGAAGCGATGTTTATGCCAGAGTTTTTTATGAAAGGCCTTGCAATTGCTTCTGATAAAGGCGTTTATGTGGCAAGGGATACAACCGTTTTATTAAAAGGTGAAAGCGGAGACGGGGCGTCAGGTAAATACATTCCGCTTATTGTGCTTACCATAATTTCGGTGGCGCTTTTTATTGTTTCAAAACTTCATGCAAAATGGGCAAAAAAGCTAACAAGCTTTGCTGATGCTTTGCTGCTTTATATAACCGGCCTTATAGGCTTGCTTTTATTATTTATGTGGTTTGCCACAGATCATACCGTTTGCAAAAACAATATGAATTTAGTTTGGGCCCTGCCATTCAACCTTCCCGTTGCTTTTTGCCTCATTAAAAAACCTTCCTGGCTGAGCAACTATTTTTTTATTGCGGCCGTTATTACAGCAGTATTTATTGCCACATGGTTCTGGGTGCCGCAGCAGTTAAATATTGCCTTATTGCCTGTGGTAATTTTACTGTTAAACAGGTATATAAATCTTTCCAATAAGTATCGTAAGGTGATTTAAATGCTAAAGGCCATTACGTATAAAAATACTGCTTTATCGTATTATGTTTTCGGTAAAGGTTTCCCCGTTGTATTGCTACATGGTTTTGCAGAAACCTACGCTATATGGAAAAATCAATATGGGTTTCTGGAAAATTATTATAGGTTGATAGTACCCGATTTGCCGGGCTCAGGCGCATCCGGGCTATTTGAAACCGGTAAGAATAATTTAAGCATTGATGAACTTGCAGACAGCATTCATTCAATAATAATAAATGAAAGCATTGAGCATTGTATAATGCTTGGCCACAGTATGGGCGGGTATGTTACGCTTTCTTATACTGAAAAATATGCTCATACATTAAAAGCATTTGGCCTTATACATTCAACTGCTTTTGCAGATAATGAAGAAAAAAAGCAAAACCGCAAACGAGGCATTGAAATGCTAGAAGCTTACGGCAGCTATGCTTTTATTAAAACCACCACTCCCAATTTATTTACCACCCGCTTTAAAGAAACACATGGTGAAATAGTAAAAGAATTAATAGAAGAAGGCCGGCATTTTAAAAAAGAAAACCTGCAGCAATATTACTATGCCATGATGAACCGTACAGGCAAAACAAGTGTACTTGAGAATACCGGGTTACCGGTTTTATTTGTTGCCGGAACAGAAGACGCTGCCGCCCCTTTGAACGATGTATTAAAACAGGTGCATGCGCCTGAAATTGCATACATTCACATTATAAACAATATGGCGCACCAAAGCTTGCTTGAAGTGCCTGTGGAATTAAACAGGATATTGAAGAATTTTATAGATGAGGCTTCCTGAAAACTTAAATATTTTAAAGATTTTGTTTGTGCTGATAATGCTTTTATCAGCACAAATATCTTATGCAGACCATCTTAAAGGGGGCTGGATGAAATATACATTTATGAGTAAAACAGGCAGCACGCTTAATTACAGGGTTTCTTTCTACCAATATTCAGATTGCGGCCAGCGCGAAAAGGTGGATGCCGGTATTTACATGGCGGTGTTTGCCGCGAATTCTTCCCAGCCAATAATGGTTAAATATGTTCCTCAGGCCACTTTAACCACTGAGTCAAAAAATGATTTCGGGCCTTGTTTCCAAAACCCTCCCTTTGTATGCTATCTCGTGGCAGAATATACCACCACCATCAGTGTTCCTGAAAATGAAGACGGTTATACGCTTTCGGTGCAACGTTGCTGCCGCATTGCCGGCATTGCAAATGTGCCTGTTTCAAATAGTTTTGGATTAACTTATACAATTACAATTCCCGGGGGAAGCAGCAGCAACGATAACAGCCCCGTTTTTAGCTTCAATGATGCATCAGCCATTTGTGTCGGCTCTCCCTTTTCCTTCGATTTTTCGGCAAAGGATATTGACGGGGATGAACTTGTTTATTCCTTATGCAGCGGTATAACCGGTGGCACACAGTTTGAACCTGTAGTGGAAAACCCTGCACCACCACCATACAAATCTATCTCTTATACCTCTCCTTATTCGGGCGCCCAGCCGCTTGGTGCAAATGTTTCAATTGACCCTAAAACAGGAATACTCTCGGGCATAGCCCCTGATAAGCTTGGTACTTATGTTGCGGCTGTTTGCATTGATGAATACAGGAATGGCAAGTATATTGGCCATACGAGAAAAGAACTGCATTTGGAGGTATCCAATTGCAAACTCGGCGGGGCCCAGCTGGACCCATCATACATAACC
>JAEWJV010000069.1 GCA_023386395.1 Bacteroidota bacterium | reverse complement strand
ATATAACTATTACTGGATGATGGGGGATAACCGTCACCGCAGCCAGGACAGCCGCTTCTGGGGTTTTGTGCCGGAAACACATATTGTGGGTAAAGCTTCTTTAATATGGTTTAGCTGGGACAAAGGGCCGCGATGGAACAGGCTGTTTAAATCTATTAATTAAAATTATAAATGACAGCAAAGTAAAAAGGAGCAAATTTTATTTGCTCCTTTTTACTTTAGATTCTATTTGCTCAACTATTTTTTTTGCTGTTCTTTAGCCCATGTATCTTTTAAAGTAACCGTTCTGTTGAAGATGAGCTTTTCTTCGGTGGAATATTTATCCAAAGTAAAATATCCTTTGCGTAAGAATTGATAGCGTTCATCCTGCACCGCATTTTTTAATGCAGGTTCTGCATATACTGCAGGAATTATTTCAAGTGAATTTTCGTTGATGTAATCTTTAAAATCGCCTGCTTCGCTTGAGGGGTCTTCCACTTTAAATAAACGGTCATACAATCTTACTTCGGCCGTAATTGCATGCGCAACGCTTACCCAATGTAATGTGCCTTTTACTTTTATGTTTGATGTGTCGTTGCCGCTTTTACTTTCGGAGATATAAGAACAGTTAAGCTGAATAATATTGCCTGCATCATCTTTCACCACCTCATCGCATTTAATAATATAAGCGCCTTTTAAGCGCACCATGCCGCCGGGAAACAAACGGAAAAATTTCTTTGGCGGGTTTTCCATAAAGTCATCCCTTTCTATATATAATTCCTTGCTGAATGGCACATCGCGAAAACCGCCGTTTGCATCTTCAGGGTTATCTTCAACACTTACAAATTCGTTCTCTTCATTGTAATTGGTTAGCACAACTTTTATGGGATCGAAAACCACCATTCTGCGCAAAGCAATTTTGTTTAAATCTTCACGCACGCAAAACTCAAGCAGGCTTAGCTCTGTAATATTTTCTCTTTTGGCAATGCCGGCGCGGTCGCAGAAATCCCTTATAGATGCTGCCGTATAACCTCTTCTTCTCAGGCCGCTGACAGTGGGCATGCGCGGGTCGTCCCAGCCATCAACATATTTTTCATTTACCAATTGCAGCAGCTTGCGCTTGCTCATTATAGTGTAACTGATATTGCGTCTTGCAAATTCATATTGGTGTGATGGATAAATATTAAGCTTCTCAATAAACCAATTGTATAATTCGCGGTGCGGCACAAATTCCAGTGTGCAGATGCTATGTGTTACGTGTTCTATGGAATCACTTTGTCCATGAGCAAAATCATACAATGGGTAAATGCACCAGTTATCGCCTGTGCGGTGATGGTGAGCATGTTTAATACGGTAAATAACGGGATCACGCATGAGCATATTGGTATGCGCCATATCAATTTTTGCCCGCAATACACGTTCACCATCTTTATATTTTCCCGCTTTCATTTCTTCAAACAATTGCAGGTTTTCTTCAACGCTTCTGTTGCGGTATTTGCTGTTTGTGCCGGGCATGGTTGGCGTGCCTTTTTCAGCAGCAATGGTTTCGCTGTTGTTGTCATCAACATAAGCATAACCTTCTCTTATAAGCTTTATTGCAAAAAGGTAAAGCTGCTCAAAATAATCGGAAGCATATAATTCATGTTTCCATGTAAAGCCTAACCAGCGCACATCGTTCTTTATATTCTCAACGTATTCCGTTTCTTCCGTTGTGGGATTGGTGTCATCAAACCGCAAATTGGTATAACCGCCGTATTTTTTTGAAAGGCCAAAATTCAGGCAAATGCTTGAGGCATGGCCCAGGTGCAGGTAGCCATTGGGCTCAGGCGGAAAGCGTGTAACGATTGAAACATGTTTGCCGGCATTCAAATCGTGCTCTATAATTTCTTCTAAAAAGTTTAAAGATTTTTCTTCTGCCATAACCGGCAAAGATAATTGCTTAATGTTGCTGTAAGAATTTAGATGGAAATGTTAGCTGAATGAAATTTTAAAAAAAAAGTTAAACTGCCCTATTGCTGCTTTTATAATGACGCCATTGGACATTTGTTAATTAACTTGTTTTACTGGCAACTAAAACGTTATTTGCAACATGCTTCTGAACATCACCCATCTTTTTGGTTTATCTGCGCTTGGCTTCGCAGGTGTGTTTTCTCTCTCATCCTGTGCCGGGCATAATTCTCAATCTGCCACAAGTATGAATGAACAAAAAATTACAACAACAACAGCAGCAGCTACTGATACAGCCAGTTTTGGAACCGGTTGTTTCTGGTGCACCGAAGCCATTTTTCAAAGATTGAATGGCGTTATAAGAGTTTCCAGCGGTTATAGTGGCGGCTCTGTTCCCGATCCCACGTATGAAGAAGTTTGCACCGGCACCACCGGCCATGCAGAATGCTGCCAGGTTGTGTATGACCCGTCTTTGATAAGCTATGATGAATTGCTGGAAGTTTTCTGGAAAACACATGACCCCACTACTTTAAACCGTCAGGGTAACGATGTTGGCCCGCAATACAGAAGTGTGATATTCTATCATTCAGAAGAACAAAAAGAAAAAGCGGAACATTATAAGGCGGCATTAAACGACAGCAATGTTTTTAATAAACCTATTGTTACGGCCATTGAACCTTATAAGAATTTTTATATCGCAGAAAATTATCATCAACGGTATTATGATTATAACCCGGGCCAGATGTATTGCCGCCTGGTAATAGCGCCCAAGGTTGAAAAATTTGAAAAGGTTTTCAAGAACAAATTAAAGAGCACTGTGAAAAACAGTGAGATGGCGAATAATCAATAATGGCAGTTAAATAATTTAATTTCGTACCATGGCTCAATTGCAATTAGGAGATGCTTTAAAAGATTTCTTAAACAAGAGCAATCTTAAAAGCGGTTTAAGGGCTGTGCAAATTGAAAGTATCTGGGAAGAGGTGATGGGGAAGACGGTTGCACGCTATACCGATAAAATTCAGATAATTAATAACACGCTTTTTGTTTATACTGCGGTAGCCGCATTAAAGCAGGAACTTGTTTATCAAAAACCAAAAATAATTGAACGGGTAAACGAGGCTTTGCGGGAAAAAGCTATTACTGATGTTATTATAAAATAATTTTTATTATTACAATTAATTTCAATTCAGTTTAATATTGATAGAGCAATGCCTGAAGCAAAGAAAATATTAATGGTTGACGATGATGCGGAAGACAGGATGCTGATGCAGGATATGTTTACCGAAATAGGTGTGCCTGATGTTGCCTGTTATGCTGATAGCGGCGAAACAGCCCTGCATTATCTTGAAGATTTACCGGATGATGAGCTGCCTGCAGTTATCCTGCTTGATTTAAATATGCCCAGGCTAAATGGTACCCAGGTGCTTAAAATATTAAAGCAGAATGAAAAGCTTAAGGATATTACCGTAATTATTTATTCCACTTCTGTAAATATTATTGAAAAGGAGCAAAGCCTGAAATTAGGGGCGCATTCTTATGTAATTAAACCAAGCTCCTATAACGGTTGCATTGAAAAAGCAAAATACTTCAACAGCCTGTGTCACGACGAGGAAGGAAAAAATTAAAAGCCGGCAATAAAATGTGATCATGATTGTGAGTCGTCAGTTGCGAGCATGCTGTATAATATCTGGGAATTGCCTGTTCACCATTCACCACTTTAGTTAACCTCCCAGGCAAGAGCGCTGGCGCCGAGAATAGCGGCATCAGATTCCTTTAAATGGCTCACCAGTATTTTTATTTTATTCTCAAATATTTTTATAAGATTGGCCTCCATGCTTTCGCGGGTTGGCTTTAAAATAAGCTCACCGGCTTTTGTTAATCCCCCAAATAATATGATCGCCTCGGGGCTTGAAAACATTACGGCATTGGCCAGCGCAAGACCAAGTATCCTGCCGGTAAATTCATATACTTTCTGTGCAAGCTCATCGCCTGCAATTGCAGCTTCATATACCTTTTTAGAATCTATGTCTTCAGC
>JAEWJV010000061.1 GCA_023386395.1 Bacteroidota bacterium | reverse complement strand
GAATTATCTTAATGCTTTTGGCAAAACCGGTTGTGTAAATGTGAACCTGATGCACATTCGCACCCGCGAAGATTTGCAGCAACCTGAATATTTGCAACGATTGAAAGAATGTAATTGTGTAATGTTTAGCGGCGGCAATCAATTGCGGCTTACAGCAACACTTGGCGGCACCACATTTATGAAAACCCTGCGGGAAAGGTATTGGAACGAAGATTTTATTATTGCCGGTACATCTGCGGGCGCCATGGCCATGAGCAGTACCATGATCTATGAAGGCAATGCTTTTCGTGCGCATTTAAAAGGGCAAGTGAAACTTACTGCAGGCCTTCATTTAATTGATAATGTTATCATCGATTCACACTTCGAGAAACGTGGCCGTTTTGTAAGGCTGGCACAGGCGGTTGCCGGCAACCCCGCCTGTATAGGCATTGGGCTGGGAGAAGATACGGGCATGATTATAACAGGCGGCAATAAAATGGAAGCTATTGGCAGCGGCCTCATTGTTATTATCGATGGTCATGAAGTGATACATACCAATATCGCCGATATTCCCGAAGGCAATCCAATGAGTATAGAAAACCTGCGCGTTCATTTCTGTGCAAGAGGTAATGGCTACTTCATTGATGAAAGAAAATTTATTGAGAAAATGGGTAAAGAAACCACGCCACTCATGACTGATGTTATTTAATCACTCCTATTTGTTATCGGCCATTACAGGCAAACTAACCTGGATATTTCTTTTAGTAGCTGTTGTTATGATAATTTCTTTTTTGAAAGACAAAAAACAGAAAGGGAAAAAAGTAATCTTTTTTGGCGATTCACTCACCGAATATGGCGTTAACAGAGGCGGTTATTTATATTTAATGAAACGCATGCTGAAAGAGCAGCAAATAAACGATTACAACTTTGTTGGAGCTGGCATTGCCGGAAATAAAGTAACTGATCTTCAGGAACGGTTAATGCGGGATGTAATTTCAAAATCACCAGATATTGTTGTTATATGGATTGGCATAAACGATGTATGGCATAAGTATTCACATGCAAACGGCACTGATGAAGATACTTTCGATAAAACCTATCGCAATATTGTGAAGCAGTTGCTCGCAGATAATGTAAGAATTTTATTGGTTACACCAAGTGTCATTGGCGAAAAAACAGACCGTTCAAACCTGGCTGATGATGAGCTTGATGCCTATTCCCAATCAATCAAAAATATTGCGGCAGATTATCAATTGCCTTTGTGCGATATGCGCCATCTTTTTTCCTTGTATGAAAAAGAAAATAACCATGCAAATGCTGAAGCAGGCATTCTTACACACGATAGTGTTCATTTGAGTGATGCCGGTAATAAGTTTGTTGCAGAACAAATGTGGAAGGCTTTAAAAGCGGTGTAATTCTTTCAATATACGTTAACTGCAAAGCGCTTTATCTTTGCCCGCAAAATTTTGTATGCTGAAGATTGGAATTTTTGGCGTTGGCCACCTCGGAAAATTTCACCTGAATAACTGGAAAGAAATAAAGAACGCCGAAATTGTTGGCTTTTATGATCCCGATGATAATAATGCAAAAGAAGTTGAAGAAAAATACCAGGTAAAAAGATTTACCGATATTGATGCCTTGCTTGATAAATGCGATGTTGCGGATATAGTCGCGCCTACCAATCTTCATTTTGAATTATGCCAGGCGGCTATAAAAAAAGGCAGGCATGTTTTTGTGGAGAAGCCAATGGCCGATACGCTTGATCAGGGAAAGCAGATAGTACAGATGGTAAAAGAGGCAGGCGTAAAATTACAGGTTGGGCACGTGGAAAGATTTAATCCTGCATTTCTAGCCATAAATAACATGGCTTTAAACCCTATGTTTATTGAAGTGCACCGCCTTGCACAATTTAATCCGCGTGGTACCGAGGTTAGTGTAATACTCGACCTCATGATCCATGATATAGATATTATTTTAAAGATAGTAAAAAGCGATGTAAAGCATATTTCGGCAAGTGGCGTTGCTGTTATGACCGATACGCCTGATATTGCCAACGTCCGCATTGAATTTAATAACGGCTGCGTAGCCAATTTAACCAGCAGCCGGATAAGCATGAAGAAGATGCGTAAGATGCGCCTTTTTCAGAAAGATGCTTACATAGGCATCGATTTCCTTGAAAAGAAAACCGAGATCATTAAGCTTAAAACAAATGAGGATAAAGATGCGTTTACATTTGATATTGAAACGCCATCCGGCAATAAAACCCTTGCTATTATCAATCCGCCAGCAATGCCGGTAAATGCTATAAAAGAAGAACTGCAGTCGTTTGTAAAATCCGTTGCCCAAAATAAAAATACGGTAGTAAATGAAATTGACGGCTTATTGGCAATGGAAGTGGCGCATAGTATTCTGGAGAAAATCAATAAAACAGCCAACAACATGTCATAATTCATTCGGGAGGTTTAGCAGCTTCCAAGACGCTGTTTAAAATTATTTAGTTAAGATTGATTATAAATAAAAGCTTCGCACAAGTGAAGCTTTGTTGTTTGGCGGAAGACGGAATGGGCGAATAAATTTTAATAAAACGTAATGAATAATACACCTAATTTTGTAAGGTAAACTTACAAGTTATACTTATAATATGGCAAAACAATCCAATCTTGAACTTGTTTCAGAAGTTCGCACCACGGTTACAAGGCTTGTAAAAAAGCTGCGCAAGCATTCTGCAACGGGCATTACCCTTTCGCTCACTGAAAGATCGGTGCTGGGCTTATTAAGCCGTTCAGGGGAAATGCTGCCCAACGAACTGGCCACTGCGGAAAAAATTACAACCCAGTCAATGTCGCAGATATTAAATCACCTTACCGAGATGGGGTACATTAACAGGCGCGCCTCAAAGGAAGATAAACGTAAATCACTCATATCGCTTTCTGCAAAAGGCACGGCAATCGTTAAACAGGTAAGGGATGAGAAAGACAACTGGCTTTACCAGGCCGTAATGAAAACCTGCACTGCGGCAGAAATACAGGCGCTTAAAAAAGCGCTGGTGCCATTAAAAAAAATAGTGGATTTTGAAGATGACTGAAGCAAAACATAAGCGCAACATCACAACGTTTGAAGCATTCAAAAGCCGTAATTACCGGTTATATTTTTTAGGGCAATCCCTATCGCTTATGGGCACATGGATGCAGAAAACAGCCGTGAGCTGGGTGGTGTATTCACTCACACATTCGAAGTTTATGCTGGGGCTTTCGTTGTTTGCCACTATGTTTCCTGCATTCATATTTTCTTTCGTAGGCGGCGCCACTGCCGACAGGCATAACCGTTACCGCGTATTATTAATAACGCAGGTGGCGTCAATGGTGCAGGCTGTAGTATTAACGCTTATCGTTTTCTTCGGACATTATTCTGTATGGACAATTTTAGCATTAAGTTTTGTGCTTGGCATTATCAATGCCTTTGATGTGCCTGCAAGACAATCGCTGGTGAATGAACTGATAGAAGATAAAAAATACCTTGGCAATGCCATTGCTTTAAATTCTTCTATGGTTAATTTATCAAGGTTGATAGGGCCCGCCATTGCCGGTTTTATACTTGAAAAATTTGGCGATGTATTTTGTTTTGGCATAAACGCCGTAAGCTTTATTGCCGTTATAACATCTTTGTTAATGATGCGGCTGCCAAAATCTGAAATGCAACGTCATAAGAAGAATATTTTACAGGATATAAAAAATGGGTGGAGCTATTTAAAAAATGAAAAGCAGTTAAGGTTCATTATATTCATGCTTGGGTTGATCAGCCTTTTTGTTTTGCCTTTCTCCACCTTAATGCCCGTGTATGCCAAAGATATTTTTAAAGGAAACGCTTCCACTTTTGGTGTAATCGACAGCATGATTGGCCTGGGCGCGTTAAGTGGTGCTATGTTTTTAGCTTCGCTTAAACCCAGGGCTAACCTTAGACGAGTGCTCGGCATAAATACATTGATCTTTGGCATCGGGCTGATATTGTTTTCTTATATGCATCATTACCCCACTGCGCTTGCCTGCGCCGTATTAACAGGCTTTGGAATGATGTCGCAGGTTACCATTACCAACACCATTGTTCAAACTACGGCAGACCCTGCCATGCGCGGCAGGATGATCAGTTTTTATGCAATGGCATTCTTTGGCATGCAGCCATTGGGCGGATTGATCGTTGGCTCTGTATCACAATGGATCGGTGTTCCCAATACAGTATTGGCGCAGGGAAGTATAGCGATACTGATCGGCATTTTGCACATCCGCTTTTTGCAAAAAAATAAATTCAGCATCAAAAGAAAAACTGTTCAGCAAATGCTCCAGCCGGCTGAAGAAGCTCCTGCATCTTAAAAAATAAATTATGATAACGGCAATTGATAAAAACACAGCACTGGTATTAATCGATCTTCAAAATTCAGTAATGGCTGCACCCATTGTGCATTCTATGGATGATATATTAAACAATACCAACAAACTCATTTCAGTTTTCAGGGAAAAAAATTTACCGATTGTTTTTGTAAATGTAAAACCGGGCGGAAGCTGGCTAAATGCAAGGAAAGAAATAGAAATGCTCGCCTATCCTGATGATGAAAACCTGTATAAAATAACGGATAAACTGCATATGGAAAGCAATGATATTTTCATCACCAAACATACATGGAATGCATTCTTTGAAACGTCATTGAATAATGAATTAAAGCGGCGGAATATCACGGGCATTATGTTGGCCGGCGTTGCAACGAGCATTGGTGTGGAGGGCACGGCAAGGGCTGCAAGCGAGCTGGGTTATAATGTAAGTTTTGCATCGGATGCTATGAGTGACCGGAATGAAGATGCGCATAAGTGCAGCCTGCAATATATTTTTCCAAGAATAGGCGAGGTGGGTAGTACGGACGATATTATTGCGATGACGAAGCAGTTGCAATGATAAATGTTAAGATACGCCGGTAAAGATTGGCAAAAAACAATCCGAATTTATATTGCGCAAAAACCCATGCGCAAACAAATTTTTTTATTATTTATCATTATTGCTTTTTGCTTCTGCAAAACATCTTCAATAGCCCAAACAGTAACAGAAAACAGTGGCTGGGTGGGTTGGTTTAATACATATAAATTTTCAAAAAACTTTGGTTTAACATCCGATGTGCAGTTTCGTTCTGCAGATAGCTGGAATTATGTACGGAATATTTTGATAAGGCCCGGACTTACTTATTATATCAATAACAAAAGCAATGTAACTGCCGGTTATGCATATATCGGTTCGTTTAATAAATTGCCTGAGCCTGCAAAAAATGCACTTACAGAAAACCGCATTTTTGAGCAATATATTTATGCTGTAAAACTGGGGCAAACATCTTTGCAAAACCGGTTGCGGCTGGAACAACGGTTTATAGAGCGCCAGGCTGATCATATTTTTTCTCAGCGGCTGAGATATTTTGCGAGGTTAACTGTTCCGTTGGTTAAACACGAAGCAGCATTCAGCAAAGGCCTTTTTGCTGCTGTGCAAAATGAAATATTTTTCAATATTCAAAATAAAGATGCGCTTAATAACAGCGTATTCGATCAGAACCGGGCTTATGGCGCCGTTGGCTATCGTTTTAACCATAAGTTTGATATGGAAGCCGGTTATCTTAATCAATATGTAAACGGCGCTGCCAACGATGTTTCCAATAACGTTATACAGCTTGCCCTTTATGCAAGGTTTTAAATGGCAGTTTTGGAAAGTTTGCAATTTCTAAAAGCTAATCGTTAAATTTCTCCAACTGCACAATCAGCATTAATTTGCTGCGTTTCCAGTAAAGTCCCAATCTTCACCAACCATCATTCAACAATAAATTTCATTTAATGGAATCGAATGCGCATTCTTTTTTGGGAAGTGACGATTATAAGCCTTCATCATTCACGCAGTTTTTGTGGTGGCTGGCCACTGCTGAAAAAGAGCTGATAAAAGATTGCTCTGTTGACCGCAACCGCTATGCCATTACCGGTGCAGCCGTGTTGGGAACATGGGCCTTCGCTACACTTGCCTGGAGTTATTTTTTCAGTACGGTTGTAAACAGTATTATTGCTGCCATACTGCTGGGCATCTTCATGGGCTTTATTATTCTTGGCATTGACCGCACTTTAATCAAGGGTATTACAGCCGCCAATAAACGCAAAGCATTGCCCATTTTTTTCAGGATGTTACTGGCACTAACCATCGGAACATTTATGGCGCAACCTGCATTATTGTATTTATTCAATAAAGAAATTCATGTGCAGATTTCTTTGGATAATGAACATAGAAAAATAGCCAAGCTGCGTGAACTGGATAGTTTATATGCACCTGAAATAAACGGCTTGCTGCAGAAAAAAAAATCAATTCAACAAGCGCTTAATACAAAATATAATGAAGTGGCGGCAAGCCGCAATGCTTTTATTACTGAAACGGATGGCACGGGCGGAAGTGGTAAGATAGGCCTGAAGGATATTGCCCGTGCAAAACAAAATGAGTATATAAAACTTAATGAAGCCTACAATAATTTAAACGCTGAAATGCAACCGGCAATAAACAGTATTGACAGTGCATTAAGCACTATCAATCAAACCAAACAAAAAGAAATGCAGGCTTTTAATGTTTTAATGAATGATGGATTTTTAACGCAGATAGAAGCTTTACATAACCTTATTAAAAACAATACGGCTGCGCAGTTTCGTTATTATTTGCTGATCATTATTTTGGTATTGATTGAACTGATGCCTGTAATTGCAAAATCATTATTACCTGATGGAACGTATGATGAAAAAGTAAGGCTGAGGGAGATAATGGAAAAAGAAATTGTAAAGGAAAATATTCAGCAGGAAGGCAAATTAAAAGCGATGTTTAATACTGTTGCCGCTGAACAGGAAGGCGAACTTATACATGCTTTTTTTGATGCCGCGCAGGAAGAACGCAGGCAGAAAATGCATAACATGCTTCAGCGCTGGAAAGAAAATGATGGCGGCAGTTTTAATAAGTTGTGGGGTAATTTTAAAAAGGATGTTTTAATGTGAGTGCTCTTTCGGGCTGCACATTGCTTTGCTTATCATGCTACTAAAATTGTCCGCATATAGTATCTTATTCATCTGAAAGTTTCGGTAGGTTTTACTAATTATCATTGCGCGGTATTACTAATATGCAGGGTAATTCTTTCCGCCCTGAACAACATATCGCTTGCCTGGTATATTTTTCTTTTCAGTATAGGATTATAATCAGGGTGCTTTTCTAAAAACGAATGCACCATATCGGCAGCGCTCTGCGACTGGTATGTACTAAATGATGTATTCAGCCAGCGCATAGCAAAAAACACACTGCCGGTTTGCTGCACATCAGCCAGCCAATCCAATGTTTGCGGCAGGTATTTTTCAGAGTAAGCAACTCTTAACGGGTGATGCAGATAGGAGAGTGCAGTCAATAGCCAGGCCTCATTCATGCGGTTGGTTTTAACCGATAAAGAATTAAAAAAAGAATCTCTCGTATTTGCATTGTTTGAAAGTGACGGCAGCAAATATTTAAACCTTGCTTTCCGGTCTGCATCTGTTATTCTTGAAAGCTGAGCAGTTAAAATAGTGTCGGTATCAGGATACTGCCGTATGGCAAGGTCAGCCGCAATTGATGTGTAATCATCGGGCGTTAACAACACACCCTGTGGCGCTTTTTGCATTTGCCATACATGAAAAATATTTTCTATAGCAGGCCTTGTTATTGCGATGTTTTTATATAACAAAAACAGGATACGCTTTTTTGCTGCGTTGTCAGCACGCAGCATAGACTGCCATACAAATGTTTCCATTCCTGCGGCAATTGTATCCCTTTCAGCAGGTAATAAAAATTGCCAATAAATAGTGCTGAACTGCCCGCTTAACAGGTTTATAATAAGCTCTTCTTTTTCCGTTGCCAGATTTTTTATACATGTATTCAAAAATTCCTGCGGTGTTAATGTGGAACCGTTCAAAACATTTTCATACAGGTTGATGTAACCTGATAAACGCATCAGCGGGTCTTTTAGCAGGTGCATATCCGGCGGCATATTTTTATCGGCAGGAAATAAGCCATATCCATTACCCAATGCATTGAATAATATGAATGAAGGCTGTTTCAGTTTTTTTGCTGCTTTTAAGGCAACAGATTTTTCACTCATGTTCACAGGCAATATTTTTACACTGTCGTTATACACAAATGCCATTGAAAATTGCTGGCTCCACAAACCCGTTTTTCCACCTTCACCTGCCTGTGCAATTACAAACTGGGTATATACATCATTTGCAGTGCCCATGGCATAGCTTATTACAGGACGCCCCTGCCCGTTAATCCAGGTATCGTTCCAGGCGGTAATATCTTCATTGCCTGATTTACGCATGATAGTTATTAAATCAGGCCATCCTGCATTTTTATAGGCGTAAGTTTTCAAATATTCCTGCGCAGCTTTCTGAAAAGCATCTTTGCCCACGAGCTTTTCCAGTTGCCTTAAAACGATGGGCGCTTTATCATAAATGATGGCGCCATATAATAAACCTGCCTGGTTAAGGTTATCTAACTGCTGCCGTATGGGATGCGTGCCTTCCGTTCTGTCAACTGAATAGGCGGCAGGATAATGATCGAGCATAAAACGGAAATTACTTTTATCATCAGGCATCAGTTCATCCGCTATTTTATCAGCCATAAAATTGGCAAACACTTCTTTCATCCAAACGTCATTGAACCATTTCATGGTAACCAGGTCGCCAAACCAGGCATGCGCTATTTCATGCGATAATAATTTTAACCTGCCAAGCCTTTGGCTTTGCGTAGCTGATTTATCAAGAAAGAGAGAAGATGCGTTATAGTCAATCGCGCCTACATGCTCCATGCCGCCAAACTGGAAATCAGGCACGGCTATAATATCCAGCTTTTGAAAAGGATAAGGGATGCCGGTATATTTTTCCATGAATTGCAGCGCTGCATACTGTAACTGCAAAATAGTATCAATGCTGTAATGCAGTTTTGCCGTATCTGTTTCGCGGTAATAAAGGTTTATAAGTGTGTCATTGAACTTTTTTGTGGCTCTTTCAAATTTCCCGGCTACAATAGAAAATAAATAAGTGCTTATGGTGTCGGATGTTTTAAACAAATATGTTTTTTCATTTCTCCTGGCATTGGTATTTTGCACAGCTCCATTGGAAACAGCAGTCCAGCCGGATGGCACTGTTGCTTTTACTGTGAAAGCTGCTTTAAGGTCGGGCTGATCAAAACAGGGCATAAAAGTTCTTGCTCTTTCAGGAACAAACAAAGTGTACATAAATTCAGGCCTGCGTGTAAGCGCTTCGTTGCCTGCAATAAATTTTATTTTGATATCGTTGCTTCCTTCTTTTAAAAAATGCGGTGGTATAAAGATGTGTTCATTTCTTATTATTACAGGTGCATCTATCCCGTTTACTTTTAGCTGCTTAACATGGCTGGAATCATTCTTGAAATCAATCAGTAAACTATCAGCTGCATTGGCAAGATCAAATGCAATCGTTTCTTCCCCGGTAATAGCATTTTCTGTTGTTGCAGGAATATGCACAGCAATTGTGTAATGAATATTATTAAGCAATGCTTTCCTTTTTTGCGCCAGTGAGAAGGAGATGCCCGGGTCATTAACAGAAGTATCAGCAGTTGTTTCCGGGCCAGGGTTACAGTTAACAAATACTATAGCTATAAGGCAGTAATAAAAAAGCTTCGGGAAGAAAAAAATACATGGTTTATTCATACATGCCTGCTGTTATTGTTTAAGTATATGGCGCAAAATAAAAAGAGTTGCCAACTATATTTCTTTAAATTATTTAAGTTTAGTAACAGATGCACAAATTTCATCTATGCATCTGCGGTCATTAATGTTTTATATAAGTTATAAACGAGTGTTTTTTGAATTCAACGACATTATGGACATGCATGAAAAAGCCCTGCTTGTGGCAAGGCTTTTTCATGGTAGTATTTTTTAATCTACGCGTTTTGTGACGAATAATTGATCATCCACTTCACACCATATTTATCAGTGAAGCTTCCGAAATAATCGCCCCAGAACTGGTCTGCCATCGGCATTTCCACCTGGCCGCCTGCTGATAAGCCATTGAATAATTTATCAGCTTCTTCTCTTGAATCAGGGAAGATGGAAACATAATTGTTATTGCCTTCAATTAATTTATGTCCCATCGACGGAACAATGTCTGAAGCCATCAGCAGGTCGTTGCCAACCGGCAGAGCGATATGCATTACACGGTTCTTTTCTTCTTCAGGAAGATTTTCGCAGCCGGGCGCATTGCCCATTTTAAAAACTTCACCGCGAAATTCCACACCAAAAACTGATTTGTAAAAAGTGAATGCTTCTTCTGCTTTACCATCAAAATTGAGGTAAGGATTTAATTTAGGCATGTCGTTAAATTTAAATTGTTGTTTAAAAATTATTAATAAGGAATAGTTTCGTTTACATCATATTTCATCGCTTCATAACCGAGGATTTTACGCATTAAACCTATCTGGCCGCAGAGATAATCTTCTCTTCCAATACACATACCAATAAAATTCAAAATAGTTTCTTCGAAAAAAGGAACATTCATGCCGAGAGGAAATTTTTCTGCCAGCTTACCGTCGGTAGCTTCCAGTAATTTTTGATACGTCAGTGATGAAATTGTATGAAAATTTTCTTTGAGTTTTTCCAATGAAGGATAATCAAATTTTTCATTTAATGCTTTTGCCTGGAAAAACAATTCATTGTATGGATCTTCTTCACGCAAACCGAGTATTTGGCCAAGGCCATAACGCATGTTCACAAAATTGCCGGCCATCCAAACTATATGATTGGTTTTGCCATCAATTCGTTTCATGGCATCTGCCGCTGAAATACCATCTAATGCATTTAAAAAGATTTGCGAATGCATCCTGTATGCAGGAATAATAATTTCAAGTTTTTGAGATTTTGGTGTATTCATGATTATGTTATTTTAATGGGGAGTTGTCTGCAGTCAGTTGTGCGTTATTCACTGCTCACAACTCTTTATTCACTATGTAATTCAGTTCAGTCACCCCGCAGGTAAATTGCCGGGTGGTCAGTAAGTTTAATTTTATTTTGTTTTTGATGCTCTTAAACAACGGAATGCCTTGCCCGAGAATAACCGGATTAACAAACAACCAGTAACCGTCAATTAAATTTTGCTGAATAAGTGAATGGGTAGCTGTTGGGCTTCCGAAAAGCAAAATGTCTTCGCCTGCCTGTTGTTTTATTTTATTTATGCTGTCCGAAAGATTGTCGCTGATAATTGTTGTGTTATCCAGGTCTGCGTCTCTCATGGTTTTTGATAAAACAACTTTATGAACGTTGTTATACCACTTCGAATGTTCAATATCATGCCTGCTTGCTGCGGGCTTGTTTCCCGCAGCAGGCCAGTAATCTTCCATCATCTGGTAGGTTACCCGCCCATATAATGCAGTATCGCCTTCACTTATCCGCTTACCCACGTGATCAAAGATTTCTTCATCAACTTTAATCCAGTCCATTTCACCGTTTGGACCGGCTACAAAGCCATCAAGCGATATGTGCATGAATGATATTATTTTCCTCATCGTTTTATTCTTTATTTTATATAGTTTGTAACTGTCTTTGCAGCCAACTGTTAAATGCATGATCCAATATACTATACCTCTTGCTCTGCATATTGCTTAAACCTGTTCAATACTGATTGGCAAAATGCTTCCTGCACGTCCTGCGGTGTTTGTTCTTCTGGCTCAAATGTTTCGCGAATGATGGTATTATTATCTATCTGCTGAAATTCAACAACAGATTTTCTTCCATCATCCTGTATAATTTCAATGTATTCAAACGGGATAACCTTATTATATTTTCCCTTATAATCAAAACCTTCTTTTCCGTCTTTACTTTCCATGCGAAAGAAAAAATTGCCGCCTTCTTTTACATCATTTATAACTTCAGGGCAATGCCAGCTTTCAAACGGTATATTCCATTGTTTGATATCACCGGCATTCGTCCATTTTTCCCAAACAATTTCCAGCGGTTTCTGAATCAAAACTGCTACGGCTATTGGTTTTATTCGTGGCATTTAATAAGATTTAATAAGAGAAGCTATTTCATGGAATGCAGCCCGATCGTATTGCCTTCGGTATCGGCAATAATGGAACAAAATCCATACTCGCCAATAGACATTTTGGGTTTGTAAACATTGCCGCCTGCAGCTTCAACGCGGCTTTCTTCAACAGCGCAATCTTCGCAGCCAAAATATACCATAACGCCGTTGCCGCCACCTTTCATACCCTCCATTTTAACGAGGCTGCCGCTGGCACCAAAACTTTCACCGGCGCTGGGAAATGCTTTCATCTGCATAGCTTCATCCGCAGGGTCAGACATAGGTTGAAGCTTAATATTCAATACGGTTTGATAGAATTTGGTGGCCCTTTCCATATCATTTACATAAATCTCGAACCACACGGCAGGGTTAATTTGTTTGTTTTCCATATAGCTTTATTTAGGAATCAAAAGTAGGATAGTGAACCTATAAACAAACTTGCCATTTGGCAAGAAATGGGTGGGAGTTTTTTGGCCTGAAAGCTTAAATAACAGGACAGGTTACATTGCCTAATTGCCCGTTGTTTTTACGATGTCTTTTCTTATCCTGCTTAATGAAGTATCGGTAACGCCGAGGTAAGTGGCGATTTGTTTTAGCGGTACGTTTTGAATAACCTGCGGCTTTTCTTTTATAAGTTTCAGGTAACGGTTGGTAGCTGTTTCGGTAATCATATCC
>JAEWJV010000647.1 GCA_023386395.1 Bacteroidota bacterium | reverse complement strand
CTATATATTATGAATACATTTCTTCAAAAGAAATTCACCATTTGCCGGTTAAGGGAGAACCCACCGGAAGTTGCTATCCCGTAATCTTCTTCGGTAACAATTTACCCGTTTGTGAAGGCGCATAGCCGCCATCTTTTCAAATTAAATCATAAAATGAGATCAACATTATTGCTGATCGCCTGTGTTACTTTATTAATACTGGTGATCAGGAAATACATAACTATACAGGAAAACAAGGAATCAGTAAAGTCAAAAACTGTTCATCATAACATAATAAAAGATGCTTACAGCCTGCTGCCCGAAGACTTAAAGATTGGGCAACTTCATAATTATTAAAAAGCTTTGCCTAAAAAAGAGAATTTTGGCCAGGATTTGTTTTGCCGCAGATGCACAGAATTATCTCTATGCATCTGTGACTGATTATTTTTTATGTATTATAAAATAATTTAAACCGCTTCTTAAAGGTTACCATCAAATGTATATTTAAAATCCACCAGCCATTTATCATTCCTTTTAATAACTTTTACTTTTCGGGCAATCTTGTCATAAGAATTTTTGTAATTAATAATGTGGGTTGAATCATTTATCATTTCATCTGCATTAATAATAATGGAAGCGCTGCCATAGTTATACTTTTCATCGGAGGACTTTAAATTATAGTCGCGCTTGATTTTTAAAAGATCTTCTGCATTAACGCCGTCATTAATCATATAAAAAGCAGCCTTATCAAAATCGCCCTTTAAACATGCATCAATAAATTCACGCCCGCCTTCCAGCGCTGTTGTCGCAGGCAAATAATTATTGCCGGTACAGGAAGCAAGTAAAATAACAACAAGAATATTGCAGAAAATTTGTCGTATTGTTTTCATCGGCATCAAAATTACATTCAAAAAATTTGTCTGCAGAAACTTTGGAAATATGCCTGATTGTAATTAATATCGTTACGGGATTTTTTTTACAGGCTAACGTGCAATGGAAAATGCTGCATCCCTCATTCTTTTTATTTATTGTGTTTGCGTGCAGTTATGCTTTTCCGAATAATATTTAGAAAAACACTTTGCAAAATCATCCGCTTCGTATAAGGATTTATAACTGCCGGGCTTGAGTAATTATTTTATATAACCATATAGCCGAAAAAGGTATTCAGAGTAGGCCAAAAATTTACAGCATGTTCAACACTCCTGTTCTTGATGTTGCCATTGGGCTTGTTTTTATTTTCCTGTTATACAGCCTGCTGGCCACGTCTGTCAATGAAGCTATTGCAACGGGTCTCTCCCTGCGGGCAAGAATGCTTAGAAAAGCTATTATGTTGCGCATGCTTTCCAATACAGATGAAGAAAATAAAATACTCAACTTCCTCAAAGGTTTCGCCGGCATTTTTACAGAGATAGTTTATATTTTTGGCGGTGCGCCGGAGAAGCAACCTGAAGATAAAAATATAGGCGACCAGTTTTATTCGCACCCTATAATTAAAAACTATGCATCAAGCAGTTTTTTTAAGATCCCCTCCTATCTCGCTGCTTCCAACTTTGCCATAATTCTTATTGAAAGTTTAAAAGAAGATTTTAATAACAAGGTCAATGAGATTGCTGCGCAAAAATTTGGCAATGGAAAATCTGTTCGCGAAGTGCTTGATGAGCTAAACAACAGCCCGGATATTATCAAAATAAAAGAATTGCTTGATTATTATGCCTGGTATTATGCTGCGAACCCGGGCATTAAAACTTATAATGAACTGCCCGGACTGCCGCGTGGGCTTGACAAAGAAATACACTGCATCCTGCAGTTGCACCTCCGCAACAGTTTATTCGACTTTAATGCATTTAATAAAAAAATTGAGGGCTGGTATAATGATACGATGGACAGGGTGAGCGGCTGGTACAAAAGGCAGACACAATTCATACTTTTTGTGCTGGGCTTTGTCCTCGCTTTTATTTTTAATGTTGATACGGTGGCTATTACCAATAAATTGTCAACAGATAAAGACGCAAGGGACCAGATGGTTCAGTTAGCTGTACAATCAGCCGATTTATACAAGAATGATCCGCGTGTTCAAAAACAGCTACAACCTGCCGCTGAAACTAACCCTGATTCATTATTAAAACTATCACAGGGTTATTTAAACGAGGCTAAGAAAACATTAGACTCCAGTCTTAAAAACCCGAATATGGTTGCCGGCCTTGGCTGGGGCGAATATGGACAAGATGACCCGGCATTTATACGAAGGCTTTCAGCCAAATGCTTTCACCGGTTTTTAATTTTTGGAAGAATAAAGATGAAAGATTCGCTTGATGCGGTAAGCAATCGTATAAACAAAGAAATCACGCTTCAGCCAACGGTTAATAAAGACTCATTAATACTTGTTCAGTTTTATAAAGAACAGGTAAAAAATTTCCCTGTTAGAATAAAAACATCTTATATATTTTATTCAGTCGGCACAAAAAAAATACTGGGGTTTATAATTACGGCTTTTGCCATTTGCCTGGGCGCACCTTTTTGGTTTGATCTTTTGAATAAACTTATTAAAATGCGTGGGGCAGGAAACAATAACAACAGCAGTAATACAGTTGATTTAACTGCAGCAAAAGAAACCTCAACCACTGCGATTAATACAACAACAAGCACACAAAATACCAGCGAGGAGGCTGTAGGATAGTTATGCCGCAATTAATGGTTACAAAAAAATTGAACAAGCGCAGCATATTGCCAATGATATTGCCCGATGCCAATAATATTGTTGACACCGTGCCTAAAGGCTATATTTTCTTCGGCACTGAAGTTATGGCTGCTCCGGGCATTACATTACCACAGCCACCGCTTGATAAATGGTATAAAGACAGCAATGGCTTTTTTTATTGGGGCGGCGCACTAATGGTAGTAAAAGATATAGCAACCGAAATACATCCGCCAACGCCTGTTTCAGGTGTTTCTGCATTGCAGATAAAATTTGCCACCGGTGCATTAACATCCAATGCTGAAAAATTTTCAATATTTCTAAACGATACCTGCACCCGTTTTCAAATTAATACACCAGCCCGTGCATTATGCTTTTTGGCGCAGGTGGGCCATGAAAG
>JAEWJV010000638.1 GCA_023386395.1 Bacteroidota bacterium | reverse complement strand
GCCAAGTAATGTGGTGAGCATTCTTAATGCCATTACAAAGGCAAACCTTCCCATTACAAGGTTTCGAAATTCGGGAATGCGTACAGCTATAAAAGCACCGGAAGATGTTTGTTGTTCGTCGGTTGTTATTAAGCTCATGCGAAATATAATAAAGCCGCAACGGCTTTAAAGCAGGCAAAAGTATTTCAAAATTATAATACCCTGTCAGGTCCCCCAGCTTGGCGGTTATTTAAAACTGCAGGATAAACGCAGTGCCTTCATCCTTTACACTGTTTACATGAATATTGCCTTTATGCAGCATCATTATTTGTTTGCATAAACTGAGGCCAATGCCGCTGCCGCTTTTTTTGGTGCTGAAGAAAGGAATGAAAATCTTGTCCAGCACTTCGTCTTCAATGCCGCTGCCGTTATCAATAACTTTTATGGCAACACGGTTATGATCGCCGCGGCTTGCAGTGAGAATGATTTTAGGTTCCGGCGTTTCCTTTACGGCCTCCATGGCATTCAGCAAAAGATTAATAAGTACTTGCTCAATTAAATTAATATCTGCTTCCACCTGCAGCTCCGGGTCTTTTAAAATCACTTCAAGTTCGATATTTTTTTGCTGCAGGGTTGGTTGCATTAAACGATGCTGTGTTTTAAATAAATCCTTCACATAAAACTTCTGCAAATTGGGCGCTGTTATCATGTTAAGGTTGCGATAGGTTTGCGCAAACTTTAATAAGCCCTCGCTCCTGCGCTTAATGGTTTCCATGCCAAGCGAAAGATCTTCAAGTGTTCCGGTTTCATCATCTACTAATTCACTTGAATGCTGCAGCCTGTTTTTTAATGTATCAGCAAGCGATGAAATAGGCGCCACAGAGTTCATTATTTCATGTGTCATTACACGCAACAATTTTTGCCATGCCTTGCTTTCGGTTTCATCCAGTGCTTCATTTACATTTTGAAAAGCTATCAGCTTATACCTTTTATTGTTGGTTTGAAATGCTGTTGCCGAAACAAGTATTTTAAGCACATTCCTGTCAATGTGAATATCGGTAATAGCGCTATCACCGGGTTTAAGGTCCACCACCTGTGCACACAAAACCGCGTCGCGCTTGTCCAGGGATTGAATAGTTTTCAAATAAGGGATCTTTAAAAGTTTTTTCAGCGATTCATTCATCCACATTACGTTACCTGTTTCTATTTCATAAGAGAGAATGCCTGTATCCACCAGTTCCAGTATCTTTTGTAAATATTGATATTGCGTTTCCCGCTCATGGCTTATGAGTTTGAATGCGGAATTAATATCATTAAAACCCTGCCGCAGGTTCTGCACCTCAGCCGGTGCATGCTTTACATCAAAATGCCTTGAAAAATCCCTGTATTGAACGCCTTCCACAAACTGCTGTACTTCAATCTGGGATTTTTTCAAGAATTCATACAATCCATACGATACGTAAACCGCAACCAGCAGCACAATAAAGCCAAATAAAAATTGTGACTGCAACAGCAGGTAACAGGCTGCAAATATGAATGCTGAAAGCAGCAAAATGCGGATGATTAACCTTAATCCCGGTCTGTTATATATCATATTTACTTAGCCTCCTGTATAATGCTGTTCTTGTTAAACCCAATTCTTTGGCTGCCTTTGTAATATTGCCGTTATGTTTTTCAATAACGTGCAGAATAGTATTTTTTTCGATCGTGCTCAACTTATTATCGTCATGTTCCGGTGTTTGCGTTATGGCGCTTTCTATGGGCGAGAAAAGTAAATCCCTTTCTGTAAGCACTTCGCCATCGCTCATAATTATAGCACGTTCCATGGTATATTGAAGTTCCCGCACATTGCCGGGAAAAGGGTATTTCATCAGTTTTTCAAGCGCCGACTTATCTAACTCAATTGCGGCTTTCCTGTATTTGGCTGCATATTGTTTGGTAAAATGTTTGGCCAGCAAAATAATATCTTCTTTACGCTGGCGCAAAGGCGGCAGCGTTATTTCAACCGTATTAATGCGATAGATCAAATCTTTCCTGAAACGGTTTTCATTTGCCAGTTCCTGCAGCGGAACGTTGGTGGCGCACACCAATCGTATATCAACAGGAATCGGCTGGTTCGTTCCCAGGCGGGTAACCTGCCTGTTTTGTATAACGGTTAGCAGCTTTGCCTGCTGTTGTAAACTTATATTACCTATTTCATCCAGGAATAATGTGCCGCCGTTAGCTGCTTCAATACGGCCAACACGGTCTTCCCGCGCATCTGTAAAAGCACCTTTTTTATGGCCGAATAATTCACTTTCAAACAAGGTTTCGGTTAAGGCGCCCACATCCACCTTGATAAATGGCTGTTTGGCCCTTAAGGATTTTTGATGAATAGCTTTTGCCGTTAAATCTTTACCGGTTCCGTTCTCTCCGAGAATTAAAATATTGGCATCGGTGGGCGCTATTTTTTCAATCTTGAAAAAAATATTCTTCATGGCTTCGCTTTCAGCGAGCAGTTCTGTGCCAATTAAGCTTTCCGCGCCTTCTTTATTAGCCGCTTCACCCGCAGCGCGTTTGGTTTTTTTAATGATGTCTGAAATGTTTGATATCAGCTTTTCATTATGCCAGGGTTTTAAAATAAAATCTGAAGCGCCTTCTTTTAATGAACGGACCGCAAGGTCTATATCGCCGTAAGCTGTTATCATTATAACAGAAACTTCTTTGTTTAGTTCTTTAATCCTTTTAAGCCAATAAATGCCTTCGTTGCCGGTGTTGATGGATGACTTAAAATTCATGTCGAGCAATACGAGATCGAAAGTGTTTTCTCTTAAAAGGGCCGGAAGGTTTTCAGGGTTTTTTTCTGTCACCACCTTTTTCACTTCTGTTTTTAATAATAGCCTTACCGCAATTAAAACGTCCGGATCATCGTCAATTACAAGTATAGATGTATTTTTCAAGCTCATTTTCCTGGTGCAATTTTTAAATTAATTAAAGTAGGACTGTACAATTTATTTACTGCGGCAATTAAAACATTTGGCATACCACAACGCTAAAATATTGGTTTTTAACTACTGACTGATTTTTAGCGTTTTTTTACCTGTATCAAAACCGGACAGTTTTTGTGTCACAAGCGAACAACAGCTTTGATACAGTTTGGTATAAGGTATTGTTTTTCAACGGGATTTTAAAATTGGCACTTCGCTTTCTTTGCTATTGGCACAAAGATTTTTTATGCAACCGAAAAAAGAAAATTATTGGTTTATGTTCAGGTGGCTGTTGTTGCTGAATGTGGTTTTAATAACTGCTATTGTGCTGGCGCACCCGGCTAAAAATAATACCGTGAAAAACGATGAGCCTTGTTGCAATTCAAAAAAAATAAAGGCTGAAGTGCTTAATGCAATAACCGTAAGATTAATGTAATAAAACAAATTTTAAAGTGGACAGAGTTATACAAAAGAAAAGATGGACAACTAAGAGAATTCTCACTATTGCGGGAATTGCAGCGATTGTACTATTAATTGCAGGCAGCATTTATTTTACCAGCGGTGGCAATAAATTAAATGTTGACACGGAACGCATTACCATAAGCGAGGTTACCAAAGGCAAGTTCCAGGAAAATATTCCGGTTAATGGCGTGGTGCTGCCGCAAACAACTATTTATCTTGATGCGGTTGAAGGCGGCCGCGTTGAAGAAAAATATGTGGATGATGGCGCCATGATGAAAAAAGGTGAGCCTATTCTGCGTTTATCCAACACCGATTTGATGATGAACATGATGACCCAGCAAAACCAGGTGTATAATACGCTAACCCAAATGCAGATCAACAATAACG
>JAEWJV010000625.1 GCA_023386395.1 Bacteroidota bacterium | reverse complement strand
CGATATGGCTTTCAACAAAACCATTTTCAAGGAGATAATTTTTAAGCTTCAGATAAGGGTCATGTGCCTGGTGGCGTTCAAGGTCTTCTTTGCTGCGGTAAAATTCTTTGCGCACACCACTGGTATGGTGGTTAAGCAATGGCACTTTTGCATGCACCAAAATGGGCTTGCGTTCCCTGCGCACAAAATCAATGGCATAGTTCATAGCGCCATAAGCATATTCAAAAACGCTGCCGTCAACCTTTAACCGTTCAAGACCTTTATAACCCATTGCAAAATCAAAAGCATACATAGCGCGGCCTTCCCTTGCCGTAGTGCTGATGCCCCACTCGTTATCCTGCACGAGATAAATAACGGGCAAATGTTTCAGCGCGGCAAACTGCAAAGCTTCACTCACTTCGCCTTCTGTAATACTGTAATCGCCAAAGCTGCAAACCACAACAGGGTTTTCGTTATTGCTGCCTTTTTGCAAAAGATGCGGCAGGTATTGTTCGAGATGTTTAACGCCCTGCGCAATGCCGGTGGTGGGTATAGCCTGCATGCCGGTAGCGCTGCTTTGATGGATAATTTTAGGTTTATCTGCAACATTGCTGCTGGCATGCGCATAATAAGAACGGCCGCCGGAGAAAGGATCATCAGCTTTGGCCAGCAACTGCAACATTAACTGGTGTGGTGTGAAACCAAGCGAAAGTAATAAACTGTCATCACGGTAATACGGGCTTACAAAATCACAGGGCATCAGTTGCAGGCCGGTTGCAATTTGCAATGCTTCATGGCCTTTTGATGTAGAGTGAACGTATTTACAAACCTGCCTGTTGGCCTCATAAATATCGGCCATACAGCGTGCAGTTACCATTAGCCTGAAGGCTTTGGCAAGAATCGCATTGTCGAGCATGGCACAAATATCAAATTACTGCAGAAAATATGACAGGAAGAGGCTATTAATTATTTTATTTCAAACTCAAATACTTTTTCATTGCCAAGGTGGCCAATCAGCACATCGCCAACCACACATTCCCCCACGCCCGCTGGCGTGCCGGTAAAAATAAGATCACCTATGTTCAGGGCGAAGTATTGCGAGATATCTGCAATAATACGGTCAAAGGAAAAGAGCATATCGTTGCTATTGCCCTGCTGAACAAGTTCGTTATTCACTTCTAAAGAAAATTCAATAGGTTTTTTCAGCATACCGGCTGTTAATTCGTGCATTCGTCCAACCACCGCAGAACCATCCCAGGCTTTGGCTTTTTCCCAGGGCAGCCCTTTTTTCTTTAATTCAGCCTGGATATCCCTGGCTGTAAAATCTATCCCTACTGAAATGCGGTCGTAATACCTGTGTGCCTGTTCTTCCGGAATATATTTGCCGTTTTTTGAAATATATAAAACCAGTTCAGCTTCATAATGAAGCTCATTCGTAAATTCAGGGTAATAAAACTGGGAACCGGGCGTTAGTAAAGCGCTCTTGGGTTTAAGAAAAATGACGGGTTCCGGAGGTACTTCGTTCTTTAACTCTTTGGCATGTTCTGCATAATTTCTTCCAACGCAAAAGATTTTCATATACGCAAGTTTGGTTTATAGGGAATGAATTTGTTTTAGTGATTGATCTTTATCTGCTAAAAATAATAAAATAGATTTACTATTCTTCAATAGAAAATTTTTTCCCGTTCACCATATTCATGGCCTTTTCAATGCCGATGGTTGAAAAGCTTTCAATTACTTCTGTGCAATATTCTATCTTCTTCCATATAAGCTTCAATTCTTCCGGAAACCATTTTGCCAGTACAAAATCTGCCTGCATGCCTTTGGGATAGTTATTGCCGATGCCAAACCGCAGCTTGGGATATTTATCTGTGCCCAACATTAGCTGAATATCCCTTAAACCATTATGGCCGCCATCGCTGCCGCCTGATCTTAATCGCAGGCTGTCTGCCGGAAGCGCCAGGTCATCAACAATGGTGAGCGTGTTTTCCAGCGGGATTTTTTCCGCGTCAAGCCAGTATTTAAAAGCTTTTCCGCTCAGGTTCATATAAGTGGTGGGCTTTATGCAGATAAATAATTTGCCCTTCCATTTCACCTCTGCTTTTTCTGCCAGCCGCACCGTTTGAAACATGCCATTATGTTTCAGCACAAATGCAGATACCACGTCAAAACCAATATTATGGCGGGTATGGCGATATTCATTACCCGGGTTGCCCAGGCCAACAATTAAAAACTTCTGCATAACTGAAAATAAATAAAAAGTCCCGCAGCTAAGGCGGGACTCTGATAGAATATTTGAAAAATTACTTTTTCTTTTCTTCTCCTTTTGGCGCCGATTTTTCGGCAGCAGCCTCTTCCTGCTTCAACTGGCGTGTAAGTACAATAGAAGCGATAGGAATTCTGGGCGAATTCATAATCTCTATATTGTCTGCCTTTACATCTTGCACGCGGATGTTTTCATTCAGCTTAAGATCGCTTATGTCAACCTCAATGTTTTCCCTTAAATGTTTGGGAAGGGTTTTTACTTTCAGCGATTTCATTTTTGTAACAAGCTTACCACCTTCTTTTACACCTACAGGCGTACCATCAAATTTAAGCGGCAGGTTGGCTATTACTTTTTTGTTTTCAACCAGTTCCAGCAGGTCAATGTGGATCAGGTTGTCTTTAACCTTATCAAACTGCAAATCCTTTAAAATGCAGGTATAAGATTTGCCATCCACTTTTACTTCTGCCAACTGGAATTCTGATGTGTAAACAAGAGACTTGAAAGCCTTTGCCGGAGCAGAGAAATTTACTTCCTGCGCACCCCCGTAAATTACACCAGGCACCAGTTCCTGAGAGCGAAGCTGGCGGGTGGCTTTTTTGCCAATTTCGGTCCTCAGTTGTCCTTCGATTGTAATTGTCTTCATTTTTTGAGATTTAATTATTAAAGAGCTAATGCAAAGCCAATGGCTTTTGCATGATATTTTTTCTAATCAGATTTTATATTTCATAGCAATCCGCCGCGGCGGATCACTCTCTTGTGCTGCGTATTTTGATGGCAGCACCCCAAATTCCCCCATTCCTCAATCTTTCAACTTATCAATTACCCAGCTATTTATCCCTCATCTGCGAGTGTATAAACAGGCTGGTGATGCTCTTATTTTCGTAAGCGTTCCTGATTGCAATGGCAAAAAGATCGGCCACAGAAATAACCTTTATTTTGGAAGAAGCATTTTCTTTAAGCTGAATTGTATCGCAAACCACCAGTTCTTCCAGCACACTGTTTTCAATATTCTGGTAAGCGTTGCCGCTTAAAACCGGGTGTGTGCATAATGCCCTTACGCTTCTTGCACCATTTTCTTTTAAAAGAGCTGCGGCTTTCGCCAGTGTGCCGCCGGTATCAATAATATCGTCAATCAAAACAATATCTTTATCCTGCACATCGCCTATCAGCACCATGCTGGCTATTTCATTTGCCCGTTTGCGATGCTTGTCGCAAATAACCATTTCTGCATTAAAATAGCTGGCAATTTCCCTTACACGGTTGGTACTTCCCACGGCGGGGGCGGCAAAGGTAAGGTTTGGCAGGTTAAGTTTTTCTATGTAAGGTATAAAAATTGCTGAACTGTCGAGGTGATCCACCGGTATATCAAAAAAACCCTGTATTTGCGGCGCATGCAAATCCATGGTAATCACACGGGTAGCGCCGGCTTTTTCCAGCAGCGAAGCCACCAGTTTAGAGCCGATGGCCACACGCGGCCGGTCTTTCCTGTCCTGCCTTGCATAACCATAATACGGAATAACGGCAATTATTTTATAAGCACTGGCGCGTTTAGCGGCGTCTATCATCAGCAATAATTCCATTAAATTATCGGTGGGCGCACAGGTGCTTTGCACCAAAAACACGTAATCGCCACGAATGCTTTCAAGGAATATTGGCTGAAACTCGCCGTCGCTGAACTTTTGAATAATTACTTTACCGGATGCAGCGCCAAAGCACTTTGTGATTTTAGCGGAGAGTGCCTGCGAACCGGTACCTGAAAAAATCTTTACTGAAGGGCCCATAGTATAGCTTAATAAGGGCGAAGATAAAAATTCAAAAAAGAAATACTAATTTGAAGTTTCATATTTTTTACAATGCCTGAATCTTCCATTAAAAACTGGGCAGTTGACGACCGTCCCCGCGAAAAACTACTGCTGAAAGGTTATCATGTATTAAGTAATGCAGAATTGATAGCTATCCTCATTAATAACGGGACAAAAGATAAAAGCGCTGTGGATGTTTCCAAAAGCCTGTTAAATGCTGTTGATAATGATTTGCAAAAACTTGGGAAACTATCTGTAAAAGAAATTTTAAAATTAAAAGTAAAGGGCATTGGCGAGGCAAAAGCTATTGCCATTACTGCTGCTTTGGAACTTGGGCAGCGGCGTGATATTGCTGCAAAGAAATTGGATATTGTTATTCATAGCCGCGATGTTGCGGCTTACCTGAGGGCGCAGTTTCAATATAAGCAGCACGAAATTTTTGCGGTAGTGTATTTAAACCGCGCCAATAAAATAAAGCATTCTGAAATTGTAAGCGAAGGCGGTATTACCGGTACTGTGGCCGATCCGCGTATTATTTTAAAGAAGGCTCTGGAAAACGATGCCACAAGTATTATTCTTTGCCATAACCATCCGAGCGGCAGTTTAAAACCCAGCCGCGCCGATGAAGAACTAACGAAAAAAATAAACGAGGCTGCTGCTTATTTTGATATAAAAGTGTTAGACCATATTATTGTAAGCGAAGATGGTTATTACAGCTTTGCCGATGAAGGACTGCTATAAAATAGATAAACATGTTATTATATTCAATCGTTATAAAATTCTCATTTTGTTATTACCTGCAATGATTTTGCAGATATTTGCACACTGAGTATTAAACTTTCACCATGCAAAAAAATAAACTGAGCGGTTTAGAAAAAATAGTTTTAAGCATTGTTTTTGTGCTCATGGTTATTGGAATTATTGCCGCCTGGGTAAATAAAACGTGGTTTCTTGAAAGCTATGTTGTAGAAGATGGGTTTATTGAAGATGTTACTTTAATCCCGCTTGCAATCTTAACATTAACCTGTCTCATTCTGTTGTTTAAATATGCCCGCAAAAAAAACGCATGGTTTTTTTTCACTTATCTTTTTATTGCTTTAGGCAGTTTTTTTATTTTGGGAGAAGAAATAAGCTGGGGAC
>JAEWJV010000537.1 GCA_023386395.1 Bacteroidota bacterium | reverse complement strand
TAAGAAAGGCCTGTTGTTACGGTTTGGTTATCTGTAACTGAATGATACCATGTAACGGCAGTAGTAAGCCTGTCATGCATTAAACTAAGATCGAAACCAAATTCATATTGCTTGGTAATTTCCGGCTGAAGGCTGTTTGATACGATAGTATTATCCAGGCCAAAACCGGGCAGGCTGCCATAAGGGAAACCGCTTTGTTGTGAAAAAGTCCTCTGTAACTGGTAAGCGCCAAAATTAGTAGAATTGCCCAGGTTTACTTCACCTACTTTTGAAATGCCACCACGTAATTTCAGATATGTAATAACATTGCTGTTTTTAATAGCTTCTATAGCCTGGCTTGCTACAAATGAGATATCGGCTGAAGGATAGAAGAACGACCTGTTTTCAGCAGGAAGGATGGAAGTCCAGTCGTTTCTGCCGGTAAGATGTAAATACAAATAATCTTTATATCCTAACTGGAATGTTCCGTAAACGCCCATGATGCGCGCCAAATAATTTGATTCGCTGGCCCCCGGGATACCTACCAGGTTACCTACATTATAAAGATCCGGAACCACGAGCGGTGACGCAGAAACACCTGTTCCTTTATAGGAATTTTGGTTCCACTGGCCACCACCTATGAAATCAAATGAAAAATCGTTAGCGCTTTTCTTAACCTCAAAAAACAAATCACTCAGCAAATTGATCCTGTCGTTTTCATTATCAGAAACGGCTGCCGCAATATCAGATTTTGAGTTGCTGCTTGCTTCCTTGGCATATTCTGTATAATTGAAGGAATTATTCCAGGATTTACCGTATTGGTTGGTTTTTGTAATGCCTTGCCGTGCTGTAAAACTTAACCAGGATAGCGGGGAATATTTTAATTCCACATTACCCACCAGGTATTCATTCCTTGTATTCTGGCGATAATTATCAAGCTGCCAGTAAGGGCTTAAATACCAGGGATTATAAAATCCGTTTGGATTGGCAAAAGGATCTGTTTGCCAGTTGGCATATCTTGTAATGTCAATATTCGAAGGCATATTCAGCATATTGTTATACATGCCGCTTGTTTGGGTAGTTATATCATAATTATTCTGGGTATAGCTTAAAGAATAACTAACGGCAAGCTTATCATTGTATATCTTTCTCGTACCACCCACACGCAAGGTTGTTCTGTTGAATTTATCCTTCGGTGTAGTACCTTTTACGCTTGTATATTGACCGGAAACATACATGGTTGAAACAGCATCACCTGTACTTAATGAAAAATCTGTCTGGTTGGTTATGCCCGTTTTCCAGAATTTCTCACGCGTATCATTTCCTGTATATAATTGCATTTCCTGTGAACCATCCTCAAGAGGTGCACCCAAAGGACGGGTAGAGCCGTCAAAATGTGGCCCGTAACTTTGGTTTTCAATTTCAGAGAAATTAGGCCTGCCATTTTCGTCATATCCGTAAGAACTGCCACCCTGCCCGTAAGACATTTGATTTTTTGGGAAGAAGGCAACATGTTCACCGGTAGTTGTATTAGCCACGCGCACATTGGTACGGCCTGCCGTTCCTTTTTTTGTGGTGATGATGATGGCTCCGTTAGAAGCCTGTGAACCATATAAGGCGGCAGCACTGGCACCCTGCAACACATTATAGGAAGAAATGTCTTCCGGGTTCAGGTTGTTTAAAACTGTATTAGGAACTATCACGTTATCCAATACTATCAGGGCTTCATTATTCCCCGTAAGCGACCTGTTGCCCCTTAAGATGATACGATAGCTGGGGTTAACGCCGCCGGTAGTTCCCTGGATGTTTAACCCGGCCACTTTATCCTGCAGGCCACCCGCAATATTGATAGCTTTACCTTTGGTAACGGCGGCACCGGTAATAGCGGTTTGGGCAGAACCAATCTCGCTCTTTCTCCTCGTTATACCACCTGCAGTTACCACAACTTCACTTAGTTCCTGGTTAGTTCTGGTTACAGAAACATTGATATTGGCTGAACTGCCAACCGTTACTTCCTGGTTGGCAATGCCAACTGCAGAAATAACCAGTATATCGCCCGGTTTAGCCACAATACTAAAATTCGCATTGGCATCTGCCGCAACGGAAGAGCTGGTTCCTTTTACATTTACAGTAGCAAAGGGAACGGGGTCGCCATTTTGGTCTCTCACTGTTCCGCTTATTCTTTCCTGCGACCAGGCCGCAAGCGTAATAAGCATAAAACCAAGTACACTTAGAATTCTTCTCATTTTAGACAATTTTTGATTTTAAACGTGTGATTATAAAAGAATGATGAATAAGCAGTTAAAAAAACCTATTTGATAAATCCATTAATTTTTCTCATTTTACGATTCCAACAAAAATCAAAAAAAATACGTATAAACAGCACTTTTTGTTGAAATAATTTTTTTTACCTGATTAAAGTAACTGTCCCCTTCAACTGGTGAACCTTTTTATCATTCGGATTTTGATAAACAACCCTCCACACATAAACGCCCGGCTGACCGGGATAGGCTTTTATATAGCCATCCCAGCCTTCCTGGATTCCGGAAGTCCGGAACTGAACCTGCCCGAATTTGTCATACACAAAAAATTCATACCGGAGAGGATTACAATCTATAATGGGTTTAAACCTGTCATTCAACCCGTCTTTATTGGGGGTAAATGAATTTGGAACAAACACCTTACAGTTACATGCTTCAATGGCCACTGTAAAAGTTTTATTATCAACAGAACATTGATTGTAAGCAGTAATGGAATAAGTTCCGGGATCAGTCATTTTCCTCACAGGATAAATCAGCCCCGTGCTCCACAGATAACCCGTTGCATTGGGTGTTGTAACGTCGTAGGTAAAATCCTGGCCTTTACAAATGGTTGTGTCTTTAATATTATCTGCAATATGTACAGCAGCAATATTATTAATATTTACAATAGCAGTTGCAGTATCAGCCTGGCATCTCGTATAAATAATGGCTGTTGCCGTGTAAGTTCCCACTCCGGGATAAGTATGTTGCGGGTTTAATAATGTAGAAAAATTGTTTTCATCCGATGCTGCATCCCCAAAATTCCATTTTACGGAATCCACTTTTTTATATAATAAGGAAAACTCAACAGGTTTATCCATGCAGTTTGACTTTTGAATCTGAATACCGTTCTTTTCCGGCGTATAAGTAAACGATCGTATGTAATTGTAGTTGATAATTGAAAATTTTTGCTTCAAATCCAGCCCGTTATACTTATAAAAACAATTTTTGCCCGCCTTATTGGGAAATTCAATTACTGTCGCCGCATGGTCAAGATCTATACTGGCCGTACGCTGGCTTATATAAATTTTTTCATCAGGACCAAGCTGCAAAGTCTTGTAGACAAAAAAACATACCCGGGGGCTGCATGCTTCATGTTCAGAATAGGAAATTTTAAGTTTTGTAGCCTGGATAGACGAAATATTACCCGCATTCAGGTCAAATTGATAAACGTCATGAAACGAGCCCGGTATCTCTGCATTGGCAGATTGTATTTCAGAAGCATAATACAGTTTTGCACCATCAGGCGATAATTCGGCATCTTCAAATTCTTCTGCATCGCCTGTTGAAATTTTTAAAGGCGAACTGAATTTCCCGGTTTGGTTATCAAAATCAAACACAAATATGGCATGGTCGGGCGCAGAAGGCAGTATCATTCTTTCGCCACTGGCAGAAAATTTAATATTACCGTATCCCGCATTTATAAACCCTGCGGGTAAAACATTTGGAAAAGAAGAAACAACCGGCGTTGGGTTAACACCCTTATCTGTTACTAAAAAACTGTATAAACTGCCGCTTGATTCTGCAACGATCCAGATATCTTTTCCATTGCAGGCATGCGTGCCCGCTACAAGAACAGAAGCATTGTCTAATAACGGTGTATAATAATTATCTATAGTTGATGGTTCGGGGTAAACGATTTCTACATCCGACCCGGTTTTCGCCCTTATCGTGAGATATAGAAGTTTATTGGCATAGCTATGATCGGAAACGCCAAAAAGATAATATAAAGAATCATGCCCGGGATACGGCAAAATCAAAGGCATCATCAAGCCAGACCAGGGCCATCTGCCCAAATATCTTTTTACTTCTTTTTTGTTCTTATTCCATAAAGTAATGCCATCCGTATAAAATAAAAGGTTTCCGCTGGAATCGCAGATAGATGACATATAATACGGCAGGATGAAAGGAGAAGGGGCGGGCGGTGGAAAAGAGGTAATGCTTTTTACCGGTTTTGGCGGGTCTGTATTAAAATCAATACCCGATTGCGCTCCAAAAATCCACACATTATTAAATGGCTGGGCATGGCTGCCTGCACTAAAAAGCAATGCTAAAATCAGCATCTTCCAAAAAAATATAGGTGGAGAAAACTTCATCAGGTATCAAAAATAAAAAAGCAGGAAACGCTATTCCTGCTTTTTTACAAGGCATTGTTTATTTAAAATTTATCCCAGAAAAGCTTGGTGGTAACCTCATCTCCGCCAATGGCAGAAGAGGCTGCTTCCCAGTTAGGGCCATTTACGTTTTGTTCGTTAACCGGGTAGGTATAACGCACCGGGTAATCAGATAAGGCAGTTTCAGGGGCAGCCAGAACAGGATAGTCCAGTCTCCGCTGCTCAGTCCATGCATCAAAACCACGGTTATAAAGCGCTATCCACTTCTGAACACCGATTTTCTGCTTCCATGTGCCGGCTGCAGTTGCATAGTTTACGGAAGGTTGGGCTAAATAAGTTGCGGCATCCCCGCTTGGGCCACCCCAGAATTCAATAGAAGCTGTAATGGCTGCATTGTAATGCCCGGCAGCAGTTCCACCCACACTCATTCCTCTTTCAACCGCCTCTGCCAGTAAAAACTCCACTTCGGCATAATCCAGCAGGTCATTGGGATAGTCAGGGGTTGTAATAGCTTCAGCAGGTTTTGAGAAGGTGGCATAATTACTTGAAGCGCCTGCATCACCGCCGGAATAACCCCCGTTTGCATCTGTTGTGAAATAGTCATCCAGCCTCGGATCTTTTAAACTTTGCAATACATCAATTAAAGTGGCACAGGCCACAAAATCCTTTCGTCCGCTTTGTACTAAATCAGACCATACAGGGTTAACGTTTGGTGTAGCGGAAGTATAATAAAAAAGCGCATTATCATCATTTGATTCAAAAACACCTGCGGCAACAGCAGATTCTACTGCTGACTTGGCGGTTGAAGCATCAGAATCTGCCAGCAACATGCCCATCTTCAGTTTAATTGAATTGGCAAATTTGAGCCAGGCAGTAACATCGCCGCTATAAAGCAGGTCAGCAGAACCAAACGCATCCACATCGGGGTTTAAAGCGGCTATATCATTGTTCAGCCTTGATAACAGATCAGCATATACCGTAGCTGCATCATCATACTTCGGAAAAGGGTTATTAATATCCTGCGCTTCTGTATATGGAATATTACCAAATGTAGAAACGAGTATGTAATAAGCATATACCTGTAGTATATCGGCGGTAGCTATCTGGTTTTTTTGAACATCAGCATCACTTACGTCTGTAGGGATAAGTGCTTTGGAAGCTGTCAGATCCTGTATAACTGTCAGGTAATAGGTCGCCCACCAGTTCTGCGGAATATTTCTTGTCCCTAAATCATAATTACTCTCATCTGTATAAGTTGTTTCCTGCCATTGCTGGGTAATTAAACGAAAAATACCCGAGTTTACATTTGCAGAGGCCAACTGGTCAGACAACGCTTTTTGGGCATTTGTAAAAAGCGAATAGGAAGGTACTATAGATGGAGCCTTCGGATCTTTATTGGAGAAATCTTTCGCACAAGAGCCGAGGAGTACTAACC
>JAEWJV010000533.1 GCA_023386395.1 Bacteroidota bacterium | reverse complement strand
GTTGTGGTGCGTTTGCCCAATGCGCAATCTGTACCAATAACCGCAACAACAGGTGTAGTTACCGCAAAAACTTTTCCTGTCCAGAAATGAAGCTCCTGCAATTTTTTTGGTCGTCTTATATCAATGAGTTCAACGTTATTTTTTTCTGCAAGCGCTTTTATTTCAGGCCTTTCATTTAAATGATCGTGCAGGCCGTTTATAATATCAAGCTTTAATTCAATGGCTTCTTTTACTTCGTTCAGCAATGTGCCCGGAAAAATGCCACCGCTTGTCGCTACGCCCACAACACAGACTTCGGGATTTGCAACCATTGCCTCGGTAACCGTTGCAAAAACAGGTATGTTCCTGTGTTTACCATCGAGTAAAACACCGGCATCACCGCCTGCAAAAACATGATCTATTACGCCTGCAATTTTATAACGATTACTTTCCCGCACTAAACCATGTGCTGTTTTTGCGTTTTCAGTATCATATAATCCATTGGTCAATAAAATGGCTTTCTTCATATATCTTTTATAACCCGATAAATGTAGAATAATGCATTATTTTATCAGCATTCAGCAGTAATTTTTCCAGATAGTTATACAATGAATAATTGTTAAACATACATTAGAATTAAAACCGGGCATTAAATATTCTGTTTCAAAAAAAACTAAAAACTTTGTTCATTGGCAAATGGCCATTATCTTTGCGCTCCCGCAATTAAAGCGGCCGGTTCGTCTATCGGCTAGGACATCTCCCTTTCACGGAGGAAAGACGGGTTCGATTCCCGTACCGGCTACAAAGGAAAGGTTAAGTTAACCCCATATTCAGATTATTGAGTGTGGGGTTTTTTATTTTTACCCGTGCAATTAATTTAGCTTTAGAAGCACCGAAGGCTTTTCAACATATACTTTAGTGAAACTATTTTTTGGAAATGAAATTTCTTTCGCATGAAGACAGGCATTTTTATCTTATTGTCCGCATTTATTGTTTGCGCATGCAATAACAATAAAAAGTTTGATGAAAATAAAGGGCGTACAACACCCATATTAAAAACCCGGGCGGATACCACTAACTATACCGAAATCCAATGGCTTGATTCTATTATTGATTTTGGAACAATGAAAACGGAAGATTCCATGCATTTTAAATTCAGGTTTAAAAATACAGGCTTAAACCCTTTATTCATTTCAGAAGCGGAATCGTCTTGTGGCTGTACAATAACAGATTATCCAAAAGATCCCATTATGCCAGGCAAAACATCTTTTATATCGGCAACTTTCAACAGCAACTTTTCTATCGGGCCTGTTTTTAAAACAATAACAGTTACAGCTAATACAAAAAATAATAACCGGCATGTTTTGCTGCTGCACGGCGAAATAGTTTCAAAACGAGACAAATAATAAACCTGAAATTATTTCTTTAGCCAGTATATGTTTTTCTCAATGATTATCAATCATATCTGAAAATATACCAGTGGGGCTTACTTTTGGGAATCTCAATCTTAGAGCTCTGGCATAATTTTTAAAGGCATATAAAAAATTTTATATGAAAAGAAACTTTTCAGGCCTGCTGGTATTGGCCATTATCATGCTGCTGTCATCCTGCGTTGCAAAAAGAAAATTGCTTGATGCCCAAATGCAATACAGGACTTTGCAAAATGACAGTTCTTTAATGGTGTCAAAAATTGCAGGACAGCAATCAACCATTAATAAACTGCAAGCTGATATAGATGCGCTGAACAAGCAAAACAATCAATTAAGCACCGATGCTTCCAATAAAGTAAATTCATTACAGCAAAACCTGCAGGCACAGCAAAAACGTTTACAGGATTTGCAAAACCTGCTTGACCAGCAACGTAAGGCCACCAGTGAATTAAAAAATAAAATGATCAATGCACTCGTTGGTTACAGCGACAGCGACCTTACCGTTACACAAAAGAACGGGAAGGTGTATGTAAGCCTCAGCGAAAAGTTTTTATTCCCCTCAGGCAGCGCGGTAGTTAACCCGGCAGGTAAGGAAGCCTTAAGCAAGCTCGCCAATGTGTTAACCGCAAATCCTGATATTGCTGTAACAATTGAAGGGCATACAGACTCAATTCCTATTCGTATGAAATTTGAAGATAACTGGGCTTTAAGCACGGCACGTGCTACAAGTGTTGTTAGGATTTTGGTGAATGATTATAAAATAGATCCCACAAAAATAATTGCGTCGGGGCATGCATGGTTTGACCCGGTTGACACTAACAGCACGCCGGAAGGCAGGGCACGTAACCGCCGCACGGAAATTATTCTCACACCTAACCTCGACCAGATTTATAAATTGCTTGAACAATAAATAAAATATTTAAACTTTTATTATTGAATAATTTAAGGATTGATTCGCGGCTTTTTTCATAACAGTTTGAATAAAAATCATTGCTTAAAAATTTAATAAATAACAAAATCAGTTTACCTTTGCAATGTTTTTTAAGGGTTTAGGGTTGAAAAAACCCCGCCTAGTCTTAGGCGGGGTTTTTATTTTATGATATACAGTAAGTCTTTCAGCCATTGTTATTGTCATGAACAGGTTTAAACAGATGGCGCATCTGTAACTTCATCGCCTGTTTGTGGTGGTATGAGTTTACTGCTGAGATAATCGTCCGTATGATCTATTTTCACTTCAACCC
>JAEWJV010000513.1 GCA_023386395.1 Bacteroidota bacterium | reverse complement strand
TTATTGCTCCTTCGTAAAAATTCTTTTATGGCTTCACGTGCGCATAAAAACTGGCCGGTGAGATTTATGCCTATTACAAAATTCCAGTCTTCCAAACTCATTTCCGTAAATTTTGCATCTCTTTGCAGGCCCGCATTATTTACAAGAATATCCACCGTGCCGAATTGCGAAACTATATCTGCAAACATTTTTATTACTTCCTCTTCTTTGCTTACATCGCATTGATAACCCACAGCCTTGCCGCCATTGCTAATAATATCATTAACAATAATATCAGTTTTTGATTTTGATGATGCCCGCGGATAATTTACAATCACCGTAGCACCTGCTTCAGCAAAAGCTTTGGCACAACCGGCTCCAATGCCGGAACTTGCACCCGTAATAACAGCAACCTGTTTATCTAATTTTTTATCCATATCAAACCTGTTCATTAAATAACACGTAATCAAAACAACTATAATGCCCAATCAATTGGCTGCTGTTTTTGTTGCACGAGGTATTCATTTGTTTTGCTGAAATGCCTGCAGCCAAAAAAGCCTTTATCAGCGCTGTATGGAGAAGGGTGTGCTGCTTTTAAAACATGGTGTTTGCTTTGATCTATCAGTTCCTGCTTCTGATGTGCAAATGCGCCCCATAATAAAAAAACGATGCCCTCCTTTTCGTCAGATACTTTTTTTATTACGGCATCTGTAAACTGGTGCCAGCCAATCTTTGCATGAGAATTTGGCTCACCTGCACGCACAGTTAAGGCAGCATTTAATAACATAACACCTTGCTCTGCCCATGGCGTTAAATCGCCGGTAGTTGGTATGGGTATGCCAACATCATTATGTAATTCTTTAAAAATATTAATAAGTGAAGGCGGTTGCCGTATGCCTTTTGGAACGGAGAAAGATAAGCCCATTGCCTGGCCCTGGCCATGATAAGGGTCTTGTCCTAACAAAAGGACTTTTAATTTATTAAACGGCGTTTTATCAAAAGCATTAAAAATTAATGATCCGGGTGGATAAATAATCTTGCCCTGTGCCCTTTCTGTTTTAAGAAATGCCACTATGTTTTCAAAGTAAGATTTGGAGAACTCGGCCTGTAAAACTTTCTTCCAGCTTTCTTCTATTTTAACATGCATGCTGTGTGTTTTAGGTTTGGATGCAAACTAATTAAAAATTACTTTTGCGGCGTTTATGCTAATGGTCCGGTAGCTCAGTTGAATAGAGCAACAGCCTTCTAAGCTGTGGGTCACAGGTTTGAATCCTGTCCGGATCACTTCAAGCCTCTTGTATAAGAGGCTTTTTTATTATGCCTGCATATTGCTACATATTTTTAGCGCTAACCAACAAATATTATATCGTTCCACAACTGATATTGAGAGAAGGCTGACTGAACATAATCGCAGCAAAGAGAAATTTACCAAAACAGGTATGCCATGGACCTTAGTTTATAAAAAAGTATTCTCAGAATTAAAACCGCAAAGCGAAGAGAGCTTTACATTAAGAAAATGAAAAGCAGGCTGTTTATTAAAAACTGGTTAGCTTAGTTAAATAGTGTATCCCCATTTCTAATCGTGGAGGTCACAGGGTTTGAATCCTGTCCGTATCACTTCAAGCCTCTTGCAGAGGTTTTTTATGATGTTTTAGGAAGGCAACTGACAAAATTGTAAAAAAACAATGTGGTTGAAGTATATTTTTTCATCCGCATTATTTATCAGCCGTTACTTAATTGTTCTTATTTCCGGATCTTCTTTATCCTTTTGATTATTTTCTTCTGCCTTTTCTTCTATTTTATGCATTATTGAAGAAAGAGGCCCCTCCATGTGCTCCTGCGGATCGGTTGTGTTTAACGTTTCAGGATCGGGTTTACTGCCAGCATTCTTATTGGAATTATCAGGCTGTACCTTTTCTCTTTTTTCGTCTGCCATAATTTGTGTTTACCTTATATCCAACAAACTTTTTGCCAGCCTTATAATCCTTTAAATATTCAAACAATAAAATACCATTTTTATATCCATGCTATTTCTTTTAAAACTCCGTTTGATGTAGAATTAAATGAGCAAAACAAAACATAGAATACAACCGGTATGATAAGCTTTTCTCATACAGGAATGCACCTGGTGAGGCTCCATGCGACCATTAAAAAAAACAAACTTGCACGGATAAAAATGCATTTCATTTATATTGCAACTCAATAAATGCAGCACATAATATGAAAGCAAAAACCGGTGTATCGCTGGCTATAATGATGTTCCTGGAATACTTTGTTTGGGGTGCATGGTATGTAACCATGGGCACATACATGGGCGAAAATTTACATTCAACAGGTTTGCAGATTGGCGCAGCCTTCAGCGCCTTGGCTATTGCCACCATGATCTCTCCTTTCTTTATCGGTATGATTGCAGACCGCTATTTCGCTGCTCAAAAAATAATGGGTGTATTTCATATTATAGGTGGCGCATTATTACTATTCGCAACAAAAGTTACCGGCAACACTGCTTTCTACTGGATTATATTATTGTATTCTTTGTTATATATGCCAACCATTGCATTGAGCAATAGTGTGGCTTTTCATCAAATGACAGACCCCGGCAAACAGTTTCCGTGGATTCGTGTGTTCGGAACGCTCGGATGGATTGTTGCCGGCTTATTAATAGGTTACCTTGGCATTGAAAAAACGGCTAGTACATTTTATATGGCAGCCGGCGTATCTGTGCTGCTTGGCTTATTCAGTTTTGTTTTGCCCGACACGCCGCCCAAGGGGAAAAGCGCCGATGCAAGCGCTTCATCAGCATTAGGCACACAGGCATTTGTATTGTTTAAAAATACTTCTTACACCATCTTCTTTGTTGCAGCCATTCTTGTATGCATACCGCTTTCATTTTATTATGGCTTTGCCAACCCTTTTTTAAATGAAGTGGGCATGAATAATGCTGCCGGCAAAATGATCCTGGGCCAGGTTTCAGAAGGGGTATTCATTCTTGCGATACCATTTTTGTTTAACAGTATTGGTGTAAAGAAAATGCTGCTGCTGGGCATGACCGCCTGGATTCTGCGCTACATCTGTTTTGCTTATGGAAATGTGGGCGCTAATGAATGGATGTTGTATGCCGGCATAATTTTACACGGCGTGTGTTATGACTTCTTTTTTGTAACCGGTTATATGTACACAGAAAAGAAAGCCGGCGTGAAAATTAAAAATGCAGCCCAGGGTTTGTTTACGTTTGCAACTTATGGTGTGGGCATGTTCATAGGCACATGGTTTTCCGGCGTTATAGTGGACAAGCACATTATAAGCCCGGAACATCACGACTGGACAAAGATTTGGTTTGTACCTGCCTATATTGCCATTGGCGTTTTAATTTATTTCCTGTTATTCTTCAGGGAGAAGAAAGATGCTGAGAAAGCTGCAAACTATTAGCCACAAGCTGCAAGTTTTCTGTGGTTTGCAATCAAAAAAATAAAAACCATCTGTTATGATAGTTCGTTTATGGCATGGGAAAACATCAACGGAAAACGCGGAAGCGTATATGAATTATATAATGCAAACCGGCGTTAAAGATTATCGCGCCACGCCCGGAAACCTGAATGCGCAGGTTTGGCAAAAACAGGATGGCGACATTACGCATATATGGACGGTTTCATGGTGGGTGAATATTGAAAGCATTCGTGCATTTGCAGGAAAGGATTATGAAAAGGCAAAATATTATAAAGAAGATAAAAAATATTTGCTGGAACTCGAACCTACGGTGCAGCACTATGAATGTTTTGGTGAGATAAGATGAAACAGATTTATTAAAAGAATTGGAATTGCTGCTTAGCGGGTTTTAAGTGTATGAATACAGATGGCGGATTATCGCATAAATTGCATGGCCTCGATCATTTGCGCGCTTTTGCAATTACCTACGTTTTTCTTTATCATTACGGGAGGTTTTTTCCGCATCCGGAATGGACAAATACACTAACCAGATTTGGATGGAGCGGCGTTGATTTATTTTTTGTATTGAGCGGATATCTAATTGCTGCGCAACTCTTCAAATCAATGGCTACATACAAAACCTTTTCACTGAGAGATTTTTTCATTAAGCGTTTTTTCAGGATCATTCCCATTTATCTTGTTATTGTTGTCATATATTTCCTGTTTCCTTTTGTACGGGAACGCGAATCGCCGGCTCCTCTCTGGAAGTACTTAACCTTTACACAAAACATTAATCTTGATATTGCCAAACAGGGCACATTTTCGCATAGCTGGAGTTTGTGTATTGAAGAGCAGTTTTATTTATTGCTGCCGTTTATATTATTGGGGTTGATGAAGCTTAAACTTTTTAAAAAAGCTTACTGGCTTTTGGCGGTTTTATTTATTAGCGGGCTGGCCGTAAGAATTGTGTTGCATTCAAACCTGGAATCAGATAACGATTGGCTAACCTGGTATAAATGGATTTATTTCCCCACCTGGAGCAGGCTTGACGGGTTGCTTGTTGGTGTTAGCATTGCAGCCTTATTACAATTCAGGCCCGCCTTTAGCAAGAGAATCCTTGTGCATGAAAAAACTTTGCTTTTAACTGGTATCATCATTTTTGCAGTTAGCCATTATATATGCAGCAACCAAATAAGTTTCAAGTCGTCTGTATTTGGGTTGCCGCTTACAGATATTGGTTATGGCTTTATTGTTCTGAGTGCTTTAAGCCCGAAAAGTTTTTTATATAAATATGAATCGAAGACAACGTCGAAGATTGCAACATTATCTTACGGTATTTACCTCATACATAAAATGGTGGTCCATGTTGCACAACCTCAAGTGGCAAAATTTGATATAAACAACGAAAGCAATTTGATGTTCATCATTTGCACCGGCATTGTTTTTCTGAGCGCTTTATTGCTTAATCAAATAATAGAAAAACCTTTTCTTCAGCTACGCAGCAGATTATTGGTAAAAACAAAAAGACTGTATAAGAGTATTCAATAATATCCTTAAGGATTTGGAAACAAGTACGATCGTCATATTAATGATGAATTACCCTATTTAAGGTGAGTTGTAGGCAGTCAGTGGTGAGTGTATTCTGCAATTATTCAGGTATAGAAATAAAAAAAGCAACAGAAATTAACTTACTAACCCTGTTGCTTTTTAAACAAAACCGTTAAGTCTTGTTTAGTTTTTGGCTTTGAACCGGAGTTCTCTGCCGTTTTCGATTTTCAGGCTCTTACTTTCTGTTTCACCGCGTCCGGCCGAAACCTTTCACCGTTCAACTTCCGGTCTTTACCTTGCAATCTAAGATTTTACTCTTTGCTGTTGTCTTGCTGCAACCACCACCGAAATGCTGGTCAGTACCAAGCAACCGCATTAAATTCAATCTTGTTATGTAAATATACTAATGAAAAAAAGCCAATTCCAAATTTTTTTCTTTTCTTTTACGCACGTGTTTTATACCCTAAAAGCAGGTAATTTCATCACTTATAAACATATTTTTGAAGGGATATAAACATTATTAAACGAAATTGCTTTATCATCAATTAAAACCAATTTTTTATGCTAAGAATTGCTATGCTCGGTTCAGGTTTTATAGGCCGTTTTTATGCTGATTCCATACAGGGCCAGCGAAGTAAAGATAAGATTATAAGCATCTATGCCCGCAAAGAAGTAAACGCCAAAAAGTTTGCAGAAGATTATCACTGCGAACATTATACATCAAACATGGAGGAAGCTATTGCGCATCCTGACGTAGATGTGGTTTGCATAGCCCTGCCAAACAATGTGCATGAAGATGCTGTTATGCTTTGCTGCAAGCATAAAAAACCTGTTGTTACCACAAAACCTTTGGGCCGCAATGGCGCCGAAGCATTACGCATGCTGAAAGCAGTAGAGGAAGCCGGTATTTTTAATGGTTACCTGGAAGATCTCGTATATACACCCAAATTTTTAAAAGCGCATGACAGTGTAAAAAATGGTGCTTTGGGAAGGATATTATGGGCGAAATCGAGGGAAACACATCCCGGGCCGCACAGCGACTGGTTCTGGAATATTGAACTGGCAGGCGGCGGTTGTATTCTTGACTTGGGTTGCCATTGCATTGAAATAACAAGAAGTTTTATAGGAAAGGATATTAAGCCGGTTGAAGTAATGTGCTGGGCAGAGACACAGGTGAAACCTATTGAAGCCGAAGATCATGCCATTGGTTTAATAAAATATGAAAACGGGGCTGTTGGCCAGTTTGAAGTAAGCTGGACATTTCGCGGCGGTATGGATTTGCGCGATGAAGTAATGGGCACCGAAGGCACGATATGGATCAATAATTTTTTGCGCACCGGCATGGAGATGTTTACAACGGGCAAAGGCGCCGATTATGTTGCCGAGAAAGCAGAAAGTAATACCGGCTGGCTATTTCCGGTTGGTGATGAAGTGAATGATCTTGGTTACAACCACATGTTTACCGATATGTTTCGCAGCATAGAAGAAGGTAAGCTTCCACAGGAAACTTTTTATGATGGTTATGTGGTGAATGCCATTATTGATGCAGCCTATAAATCAGCTAAAACAAAATTGTGGGAACCGGTAAACCTTGAAGTTTGGCGCGGACAGGAGGGCTTATCAAAAGCAAGTAACCTTGTTGATTACGACGAAGACAATTATTTGGTGAAAGAGGAAATGACGCATTACGGCGCTAAAAAACTGATTCTCAAGAATAAGAAAACCGGGGCATTTGAAGAAAGGATTTTAGAGAAATGATTTAAACCTGCATGGGTTTTTAACCTGGCAGGTTTTCGCTTATTTTGCATGCCCTGGAGGCTCAACTCTTCAGGGCCTTTTTATGTACACAACACGCATTAACCTCTGGAGCAGTCCCCGTAATATTTCTACGGCTATGATGTACGCCTTTGCGCAGCGCAGTGATACCGTTGTGTTTGATGAACCTTTATATGCGCATTATTTAAAATCAACCGGCATTATTCACCCGGGCAATGATGAGATTTTGCAATCGCAAAATAACAATGGCGAAAAAGCGATAGAAGAAACCATTTTAGCTGATTATGAAAAGCCCGTTGCTTTCTTCAAACAAATGACGCACCACCTGGAGCACATAAGCCTTGATTTTTTAGCACAAACAAAAAATATAATTTTTATACGCAACCCCAAACAAATTATAGCCTCTTATTCACAGGTAATTAAAAATGTTACCATGCAGGATGTGGGCATAAAGAAGCAGTGGTGGCTGTTTAATTGTTTAAAAGAAAAAAACCTTTCCTGCATTGTACTTGATTCAAATGAAATACTTAAATCGCCTGAAAATGTAATGCAGCAATTATGTGCAGCTTTAGGAATTCTATACGATGAAAATATGCTGCACTGGCCTGCAGGCCCCAAAATTTATGATGGCGTGTGGGCAAAATACTGGTATGACAATGTGCATCAGTCAACAGGTTTTTCAAAACAAAAAACAAGCGAACGCGAACTGCCTTCTTATCTTGAACCATTGTACCAGGAAAGCAAAATTTATTATGAACAGCTTTACCCTTATTCTATAAAAGCTGTTTAATAATACCTTAGCCTTATAACCAACTATATGAAAAACCATTCTTTACATGCAGTAACAACCGTTAATAAATATCTTAATTAATCATTATACTACTTCAAATAACTATGCAACAGAAATTTTATCCGCAAAACGAAAATATACAGGTCTTCATTAAAGACAAATTATATCCCCGCAGCGAAGCAAAGATCTCCGTATTCGACAGCGCCGTGCAGGGCGGTGATGCTGTTTGGGAAGGACTAAGGATTTATGATGGAAAAGTGTTTTGTCTGAATGAACACATTAATCGTTTACAGGCCTCGGCGCACACATTGGCTTTTGCTGATGTTCCTTCAAAAGAGTTTGTAAGGGATGCTATTTTTCAAACCTTAAAAGCCAATAATTTTTATAACGATGCGCATATCCGGTTAACACTTACCCGTGGTGAGAAAATCACTTCCGGCATGGATCCGCGTTTGAATCAGTTTGGCAGTTGTTTAATTGTGCTGGCTGAATATAAACCGCCGGTATATGATAATGCCAATGGCATTAAATTAATCACTTCGCACACTCGCCGTAATTCACCTATGCACCTCGATTCAAAAATTCATCATAACAACCTTCTCAATAATATTCTTGCAAAAATTGAAGCTAATCATTGCGGCGCTGATGATGCCATCATGCTCGACAATCTGGGCTTTGTTGCTGAAACAAATGCCTGTAATATTTTTATGGTGAAAGATGGCTTGCTGCTTACGCCAAATGCAGATGCCTGTTTGCCGGGCATTACGAGAACCAATGTTATAAAACTTGCACAAAAGCTGAACATTCCTGTTTCATTAAAAAACATTTCTATTGCAGAATTTTATAATGCAGATGAAGTTTTTACAACCGGCACTATGGGCGAACTCACACCTGTAAGAGAAATTGATGGCAGGATTATTCAAAATAAATCCAATTCAACCG
>JAEWJV010000289.1 GCA_023386395.1 Bacteroidota bacterium | reverse complement strand
CCCTTAGGGCTTCTGCTTTTTACATGAAACCCAACTCTAATTGTGCGGCTTCACTCATCATACTTTTATCCCATGGCGGCGTCCATGTTACTGAAACATGCACATCATTCACGCCTTCAATCTCTCTTAACTTCTGGTCCACTTCAACCGGAATTGTTTGCGCCGCCGGGCAACTTGGTGCCGTTAATGTCATTGTTATCTGCACGTTGTTGATGGGCAATATATCTACATTATAGATCAGGCCCAGGTCATAAATATTCACCGGTATTTCCGGGTCATATATCTCCTGGAGCTTTTCTATTACTTTTTCTTTTAATTGTTCTTCGTTCATAACTTCATCTTTGTTCCCTCTCCACAAGCGGGGGGCCAGACTTCTGCTTTTCAATTATCTTTCTTGCTATCGGTCTAACGCTTTTGAAGCGTCTGACCGTGTTTAACCTTTCAACTTATCCACCATTCAACTTCACACTGTATGCCAAAGCATAATGTTTCATCTGTTTAACCATCGAAAGCAAGCCGTTGCTGCGGGTTTGTGCCAGGTGATTCTTCATGCCGATCTTATCAATAAAATCAAGGCTGGCATTTAAAATTTCCCGGGCCGTGTGACCGGATAAAACCCTTATCAGCATGCTTACCAAACCACGAACGATCACCGCATCACTATCTGCTTTAAAGTAAATCCTGCCTTCTTTTTCATCTGCTATCAGCCAAACCTGGCTTTGACAACCTTTTATTTTATTCTCATCAATCTTAAATTTTGCATCCAAAGGTTCCAGCTTTTTTCCAAGATCAATGATGTATTCATATTTATCTTCCCAGTTATCAAACAATGAAAACTCTTCCACTATTTCGTCTTCTGTGTCCTGTATCGTTTCCATTTAGCTATTAGCCATTAGCTAATAGCTAATAGCTTTTATTTTTTACTTTTGAATTTATCTAAGCATCTTAATTGCTTTCTCCACACCTTTCACCAATTCATCTACTTCTTCTTTTGTATTATACATCGTAAACGATGCACGTATTGTTCCCGGAATTTCAAACCTGTTCATCAACGGCTGACAGCAATGATGACCGGTTCTCACCGCGATGCCATAGTTATCTAAAAGAATTCCCATATCCTGCGGGTGCACACCATCTACGATAAATGATACCACGCTGGTTTTATGTTTGGCCGTTCCAATCAAACGAACGCCATCAATTTTTGAAAGCTGTTCCATTGCATATTTCGTAAGCACTTCTTCGTGCCTGCGAATATTCTCTTTGCCCACTTCATTTACAAAATCAAGCGCTGCTTTAAATGCAACTGTATCTGCAATATTTGGTGTGCCTGCTTCAAACTTATATGGTAATTCGTTGTAGGTAGTTTTATCGAATGTTACTTCTTTAATCATTTCACCGCCGCCCATATATGGCGGCATTTCTTCCAGCAATTCTTTCTTGCCATACAATACGCCAACACCGGTGGGGCCATACACCTTATGACTTGATATAACAAAGAAATCACAATCCATATCCTGCACATCAATATTTAAATGAACAGAAGATTGTGCGCCATCAACCAATACAACTATGTTGTGCTGATGTGCGATCTCAATAATCTCTTTTACAGGGTTAATTGTTCCCAGGGAATTGGACGCATGAACAATGGAAACAATTTTTGTTTTTGGCGTAATGAGTGTTGAAAATTCGCTCATCACCAGTTCACCGTTATCATCAACGGGAATAACTTTTAGTACAGCCTTTTTTTCCAAACACAACATCTGCCAGGGAACAATATTGGAATGATGTTCCATTCCTGATATAATTATCTCATCACCTTCTTTAATATTTTGCCTGCCATAAGTGGCAGCTACCAAATTAATGCCTTCGGGTACGCCACGTGTTAAAATGATCTCTTCACGATAACGTGCATTTATAAATTCTTTTACCGTATCTCTTGTGGCTTCAAACGCTGCGGTTGCTTCTTCTGCAAGTGAATGAATGCCGCGATGGATATTTGCATTGTACTGATGATAATATCTAACCAAGGCATCAATAACCACCTGCGGTTTTTGTGCTGTTGCAGCATTATCAAAATAGACAAGGTTTTTTCCTTTTACTTTTCTTTCAAGCACAGGAAATTCTTTGCGTATCGCTGCAACATCAAAAGGTTTTATATCTGCTTCAATTGAAGTCATAATTCAATTGTTATATTTTATGAACGTCATTTCGACACCAGGAGAAACCTCTCGATTATCAACCTGGTTTAATTTATAAAGATCTTCCCGTTACCTTGATATGACATTTAGATTCTTAATTCAAAGCTTTTTTTAAATAACTTCTATTTCTAAACGCTCATCTATCTTTTGCTCGAGATAATTTTTTAACACTTCAATCTTCACCTGTTCTAAAATATCTGCGGCAAAAGCATGCAACAATAAAGCTTTCGCTTTCTTTTCGCCAATACCCCTTGCACGCAAATAGAATAATGCATCTTCATCTAACTGGCCAATCGTACAACCATGCGAACACTTAACATCGTCTGCAAAAATTTCTAATTGCGGCTTTGTATTTACAGATGCGGTATCACTCAGCAATACATTTTTATTGGATTGATAAGCGTTGGTTTTCTGTGCATCCTGGCGAACAAAAATCTTCCCGTTAAAAACGCCGGTTGAATTCCCATCCATAATGCCTTTGTAAAACTCATTGCTGAAACAATTAGGCTTTATGTTATCAACGATGCTGTGGTTATCCACATGTGTTTTACCGCCAACCATATATAAACCATACAAATGGCCTTCATTATGCTCCGCTTCCAAAATCATGTTGATGTTATTACGGATCGTTCCGCCGTTCAACGTAACTGTTACACAATGCGTAAAACATTTGCCAACCTGTTGCAAATGCGTCGTACCTACATGATGACAATTTTCATTTTCATTCTGTATTTTATAATATTCAAGCCTTGCATTTTCATGCACAGCTATTTCAATCACTTCATTGGTAAAACTTTCATGCAAGCCGTTATTCTTATACAACTCAACTAACTGCACCTGCGCATTTTCTTCTACCACAAATAAACTCCTTGGCTGCACAAAAACATTATCGTTTTCAGTATCCGCTAAATGATAAATGAAGATGGGTTGTTCAACTATTTTATTTTTTTTAACCAACACAAATAAACCATTTGCAGTAAATGCTGCATTTAAAGCATTCATACCATCTTTCATGTATTTACTGCTCTGGTTTAAATGTTGCTGCACATAATTTTTATATTCACTTTCTACAGCCTCATGCAAATTCAAAACAACCAATGCATCGTTTGTAAACGTTGAAATCTCTTTTATAAAAACACCATTTACAAAAAATAATTCAGCAGCAGATTCAGTTTGCAAACGCACATTGTTCAATGTTTCTTTTGTTGGAACAACAGCCGTTGTATGCACTGCAAAATTCTTGTTCGTTAAACCTGTCAGTCTCGTGTATTTCCATTCTTCGTTGCGCGAAGTCGGGATGCCAGATTTATTAAATAATTCAAACGCTTTTGCACGCAAAGAGCCAAGCAAACCATTTCCTGCCGCTGCATTTAGTTCGTTGTATTTATCCTGTATCGTTTCTGTTAAACTCATATTCCCTCACCCTCAATCCCTCTCTATAAATGAAAGGGAGGCCGGGCTTTTGTTTTTTAATTTATCTTTTGTAATGACAATTTCAATATTCGTTTTTCAATCAACAACTGTAAATGCTTTCAGCATTTTATAATTATTATGTAACCAGCTTTTGTATTTCAATTGAACTTCATTGCCTCGTACATTGCAACTGCAATATTTCAATGATAGACTGGCTCAGTCTTCAATATTGAGCCAGTCCTCTTAAACTTCTTCAGCAACTGTTTGCTTAATGAAATCGTAACCTTTTTCTTCCAATTCCAAAGCCAATTCTTTACCGCCAGATTTCACAATTCTTCCTTTATATAATACATGCACAAAATCAGGAACGATGTAATCCAGCAAACGCTGATAGTGTGTTATCAACAAAACAGCATTATCTTTTGTCTTCAAAGTGTTTACGCCATCTGCAACAATGCGTAATGCATCAATATCAAGTCCGCTATCTGTTTCATCTAAAATAGCAAGCTTTGGTTCAAGCATTGCCATTTGAAAAATTTCGTTGCGTTTCTTTTCACCACCGCTAAAACCTTCATTTAAAGAACGGCTTAAAAGCGATTGATCAATCTTCACCAGCTTCATTCTTTCTTTCATGAGTTTCAAAAAAGAAACTGCATCCAGTGCTTCCTGCCCGCGATGTTTGCGGGCTTCATTCACGGCTGTTTTAATAAAATTGGTGGTGCTTACACCCGGAATTTCAATCGGGTATTGAAAAGCGAGGAACAAACCTTCTCTTGCTCTTTCCTCGGGCGCCATTTCCAAAAGATCAACGCCATCAAATTCAACGGTACCATCAGTAACTTCATAATCACTTCTGCCTGCCAGCACAGATGCCAAAGTGCTTTTCCCGGAACCATTCGGCCCCATGATTGCATGCACCTCACCGGCATTTATATGCAGATCAATACCGTTTAATATTTTCTTATCCTCTATTTGTGCGTGTAAGTTGTTAATCGTTAACATAATATTATTTCTTCTTAAAAAAAGCTATTAGCTATTAGCCCTTGGCTGTTAGCTTTTCTTTTAGCGTTTGAATGTTATTCGAACTATTTAAAGTATTGATGAAGCGATGAATCATTTTTATTTCTTCTTCAAGTAACAATTCTATTATATTGATACCTTCTAATGAAGCCCAATTCATTTCTTTAGCAATTACTAAATAGGTTTGAACTTCAAAAGCAGAACCTAAAGAAAGTTGAAGGAATCTTGCATAATCTTTATCGCTGTTTCTGCTGCTGCCTTCAGCAATATTTGCAGGAATAGAAACCGCTGCTCTTGTTATTTGAGAAACTATACCAAACTTTTCTGTGTCTGGAAATTGCTTTGTCAACAAGTAAACCTGCTTAACAATTTCAATCCCCTTTTGCCAGATATGTAGTTCCTTATAATTTTTCATTTTTGAATCTTTCTTAGCTAACGGCTAATCGCAAATAGCTAATAGCTTCCTAACCCACACTTCCCTCCAAACTAATCGCTAATAATTTCTGCGCTTCAACTGCAAATTCCATCGGCAACTGGTTCATTACTTCTTTGGCAAAACCATTAATAATTAATGCAACGGCAGTTTCTGTATCAATGCCGCGCTGGTTGCAATAGAATATCTGGTCTTCACCAATCTTGCTCGTCGTTGCCTCATGCTCAACTATCGAAGTGCTGTTTTTTGTTTCGATGTAAGGGAATGTATGTGCGCCGCATCTATCACCTAAAAGCAAAGAATCGCATTGAGAGAAATTGCGGGCATTGTGCGCATTTTTTCCCACCTGCACCAGCCCACGGTAACTGTTCTGGCTTTTGCCGGCAGAAATACCTTTGGAAACAATGCGGCTGCGGGTGTTTTTTCCCACATGCATCATTTTTGTTCCTGTATCAGCCTGCTGAAAATTGTTGGTAACAGCCACAGAATAAAATTCGCCTGTTGAATTATCGCCTTTTAAAATAACGCTTGGATATTTCCAGGTGATGGATGAGCCGGTTTCAACCTGCGTCCAGGAAATTTTTGCATTCGCTCCGCAGATTCCGCGTTTAGTGACGAAGTTGTAAATACCGCCTCTGCCTTCTTTATCGCCGGGATACCAGTTTTGTACGGTTGAATATTTTATTTCACCCCCATCCAAAGCAATGAGTTCAACAACAGCCGCGTGTAATTGATTTTCGTCACGCATTGGCGCCGTGCAACCTTCCAGATAACTTACATAAGCGCCTTCATCGGCTATTAACAATGTTCTTTCAAATTGACCGGTATTTTCAGCATTAATGCGGAAATACGTAGATAATTCCATCGGGCAGCGAACGCCTTTTGGGATATAACAAAAAGAGCCATCGGTAAAAACAGCTGAATTCAATGCGGCAAAATAATTATCTGTCATCGGAACAACAGAACCGAGGTATTTTTTAACCAGTTCAGGATGGTTGTGAATGGCTTCTGTGATGGAGCAGAAAATAATACCTTGTTCAGCAAGCTGTTCCTTAAAAGTGGTGGCAATAGAAATGCTGTCAATCACCGCATCAACTGCAACCCCGGAAAGGCGTTTTTGTTCCGTTAAGGAAATGCCGAGTTTCTCAAAAGTTTTGCGGAGCTCGGGGTCAACTTCATCCAGGCTTTTTGGCTTTGCCTTTTGCTTAGGCGCCGAATAATATTTAATTGCCTGGTAATCAATTTTTAGATAAGAAATATTTGCCCAGGCCGGCTCTTTATCTTCAATACTTTTCCAGTACCGGAAAGCCTTTAAACGCCATTCGAGCATCCATTCAGGCTCTTCCTTTTTTGCTGAAATAAAACGGATAATATCTTCATTCAAACCGAGCGGGGCTTCATCTGCCTCGATATCTGTAACAAAACCATATTTGTAATCACTGAGAGCGGTTTGCTCTAATGTTGCTATCATTTCGCTCATGCTGCAAAAGTACAAATCAATTTGTACAAAAAAGTATAAATTAAAATTTATGAGAGTTAAAGCGGGTTAATCAGCCAGGAAATTCTTTAATTCGAAAGCATTATATATGGCAGCCATAGTTGCGGTATTATTAAAAAAGATATAAGCCGTTTTATTGATTGCTTTCCTTTTAAGTTCCATCGCAAAATCCTCTATTTCCTTTTCAGAGTATTGAGAGAAATATAATTTTGAAAAGCCATGAAAGCGGTAGTACAAAGTGGAAGTATTAGCCATTATCTCATCCGGCAAATTTTGGATGCTGATGCCACAAAAGCTGATATTGTAATTTGAAAACACGTTAATTACATGCTGATTCCACCAGTCGGCCTGTCTTAATTCAACTATGTTAATGAATGAAGTATTTATATTTTGCGCAATGCGTTGCAAAAATTCCTCATTATAAACAATCCTTGCCGGAAACTGGAAAAGCACCGGGCCAAGCTTTTCTTTCAACCCTTCTTGTATTGTACCATAAAAATCATCCAGTAATTGTTTGCAATCATTCAACTGTTTATAGTGCGTAATTAATCTTGGCGCTTTAACCGAAAACTTAAAATCAGCCGGGCTTTTGTTATACCATTTTTGCAGCATTTCCACTGTTGGAAAACGATAGAATGTAGTGTTTAGCTCAAGGGTGTTGAACCGGGTACAGTAATATTCAAACCATTTGCTTTGTGGAAGGCCCTTGGGATAAAATGTTTCTTTCCAGTCTTTATTATAAAAACCTGAACAACCAATATAATACTGCATAACAAAGTCATTCAAAAACAACTCCATTTTAAAGATAACTTTAGGATAACCTGCCATCAGCCGATTGTATATAATATTGCATGACAGAGATGGCAAATATTTTGATGGTTTAGGTTATTACTAACCTGTTAAAATAAATAAGATGGCTAAATATGGAAAAAAAGCCCAAAGCAAAGTAAAACGTGCTATGGACGAAATGAAAGAAGGCAAACTAAAAAGTGGCCGGAGTGGTAAAAAAGTTACAAGCCGGAAGCAGGCAATTGCAATAGGTTTATCCGAAGCCCGAAAGGAAGGCGGCAAGGTTCCGAAGAAGGCTGCAAAGAAGACCGCGAAAAAATCAGCTCCTAAGAAATCAGCTAAAAAATCGGCTCCTAAAAAGACGGCAAAAAAGGTTGCACCAAAAAAGACAGCTAAGAAATCGGCAAAAAAATCAGCAAAGAAGAGCTCTAAATAGAATTATTAAATAAATTGCTCTCGCTTTAACTTCTTGGATTGCTGCTTAAAACAATCCTTTTAAAGGTCACAATGTGCTGTGGCCTTTACTTTTTTATAGCTTGTCAACCACCAGGAAAACCACGCTCATAGGCGGCAGGTTTACATAAACCCCGTTTACTGCACTTGCCGAATAAGCTTTTACAGAAGTATAATTTAAAGGGCCGCCTGCCGGCAAATTTGTTCCCTGGCCGTTTACGTAAACTTTTCTTGAAAAACCATTGTTATCTGTTCCGCCGGTTAAAGTGTACCAGTAAAATTTGCTGCCGGCATTAAAATTTTTATAAGCAAGTTTTATTGTTTGGGATGATGAAGACTGGTTAACGAGAGTTACACCAATTTCCCCCGAACTAAATGTGGCCGCATAGGCATTAATATTATTTCCGCCTGAAACACTGGCATTTATACAACGATCACCCAGCATTTTTTGCAGAAAATAATAATAGTAAAACGCAGGCCGGGGATTCCATTTTGGTACACCAGGCTCATCACCCTGGCTAAACATGCCATGATCATTTCCGTTTTCCCATGCATTGGCAAGGTCCCAGCGGCTGGCAAAACCGAATTTATTCTTCATCAATTCGTTTAATACAAGCACCGCATGCATGCCGGCTACCTGGGAAACCTGCTGCTGCGAGCCCTGTGAGAATATATTAAATTCAGTTAAAGCAATTGGTTTGGAAGATAGAGCGGCGTTTTGCTGGCTTTGGTTTAAATAATTCATTATTGCAGAAGGCACGCTGGTGGCGCTGGCCAGCACTTCAGCAGGCGGTGCATTTGTTTGATACGCTGTGAAATAATCATGGGTAATTAAAAAATCAGGCATGTTGCCTGCCGCGGTAAGCACCCCATTATTCCAGTTCTTTTCTGTTTCTGTTTGATAAGATTGCGGCAACTGGCTTATAAGTAAAGCGCCTATATAAATGGTTGCCCCAATTTCACTGGCTGCTTTGCGCATGGAATCTGCAAAAATTTTAAAATGTTGCCCGTATAAAGTTCCTGTCACTATTTGCGGCTGTCCATCTTTGTTTTGGGAAACATCAATGCGGTAACCTGCCTCCCAGGTGCCATGATTTTCATTACCAATCTCCCAGTATTTTGTACGGCCATTATCGTACCGCACCCAGTCTGCAGCAAGATGTGCCGCGGCCGCAACCGGGTTTGAAGATGTGCCATAACGGGCATAACCATAATTAACGGTTATCATGCCTTCATTGCCGGTATTTTGGAGCATCTGATAATATTTGTCAACTGGGCAAGTCCAGCTATCATTATTCATTCCACTCCAGTAACCGGCAGGCGATGAAACGCCATCTGCATTCAGCAAATTATCAGGCGCACCGCTAGGTTTTGAATTGGCAAGTTGGTTCCAGAAATAAATATCGCTGATGCTTCCGCCGGGAAACCGTATAACTTTTGGTTTTAGGTCTTTGATGTACTGCAATAATGTTGCATCAGTAAAATCGCCCATCCAGGAATTGGCATTATTACCAAAAAGCAAGGGTGATATTTTGGTAATAACAGTTGATGCATCCACCGTAACAGTGATGCCTGACGAAGCAGGTGCAGCAGTATCTTTTGCTTTCGGTGCAGTAAAAGTTTTAGGTTGCCATCCATCTATAAAAAAACCGATGGTATTAGCAAGTGTTGGATCTGCAGGCGTTATTATTGCTGGAATAGTATCATCATCCGGCGGCGGATTTGTGCCGCCATTGTCATCATCGTTGCCGCCAATTTGTTTTTTGCAGAAACTAAACAATACACATACTGCAAAGCCAAGCAAGCCCATCATTATTTTCATACCGGCAATTCGTTTCTGCAAAAATAAAAACCGGTGAAAAGCACCGGTTTTTAATACATATTTTGATAAGGATCGGATAAGTTAATATTACCACCTTTATTAGTAAGCTTTTGCAAATAACACCCTTTGTTTGGAAGGCTTTCCTGTCAGTACACAAACGCCTTCTTCCTGTTTGGCATCAAAAGGTATGCAGCGTATAGTGGCTTTTGTAAGCTCCTTGATTTTTTCTTCCGTTTCACCGGTACCATCCCAATGTGCGCTTACAAAGCCGGTTTTGTTTTCCAATACATCAACAAACTCATCCCATGTATTTACTTCGGTAATGTGCTCGTCAAGATGCTTTTTGGCCTTATTGAAAATATTGCTTTGGATATCGGTGAGCAGGTAAATAACCTCACCCATTATATTATCAAGGCTTATCGTTTTCTTTTCTTTGGTATCTCTTCTCGCTATTTCTGCAGTATTGTTTTCCAGGTCTTTCGGGCCAATAGCAATTCGCACGGGAACGCCTTTCATTTCATATTCCGCAAACTTCCAGCCCGGCCTTGCATTATCTGAATCATCGTATTTAACCCTTATGCCCAATTGTTTAAGGCTTGCCGTAATTTCATTTGCCTTATGGGTGATAGCAGCCTTTTGTTCATCGTTTTTATAAATAGGCACAATTACCACCTGGTGGGGTGCAATTTTTGGCGGAAGTATAAGCCCGTCATCATCGCTGTGCGCCATTACAAGGGCACCAATCAAACGGGTGCTTACACCCCAACTGGTGGCCCATACATATTCCTGTTTGTTTTCCTTACTCAGGAATTTTACTTCAAATGCTTTCGCGAAATTCTGTCCCAGGAAATGCGAGGTGCCCGCCTGGAGGGCCTTGCCATCCTGCATCAACGCTTCAATGCAATAGGTGTTCTCTGCGCCCGCGAATCTTTCACCCGGCGTTTTGACTCCTCTCACCACGGGCAGGGCCATATATTTTTCTGCGAATTCGGCATACACTTCCAGCATTTTTTCTGTTTCCTCAACCG
>JAEWJV010000276.1 GCA_023386395.1 Bacteroidota bacterium | reverse complement strand
GTGGAAGAGGAATAGGTTTTACTGTTTATAACAGCATTCATAGCAATGCCTGCCTGTAATATTTATATTCCATACTGTTTTATAACAGGAAGGTAATAATTTCAAACAGGCAGGCTTTACCATTTATTTGATTAAGAAATATACCTATTCAACAAGCCTGTATTATCGGGTTATCACCTGCAATAATGTTCTTTAACATGAAAACATCAAGGTCAGCAGCCCAAAGAATCATCAGCACAAAAGCCAAATCAAGGCGGTGAACGGATGTATTGAAATATTATCCGTTCTTGATTTTTTGGTACTTTTTTATCAAGAAAAAAGTACAGCAAGAAAGCCATTAATTTTCTAATCAGTAAATTCCCGCCAATCGAAAGATATCAACTATCTAATTCCGGTTTGTGAAGACACAAACCGGTAGAATAATATTATTGCCTTCGACCATTATTATCCCAAAAATTACCGAGAGTAAAACTCATTCACTACACCCATATTATCACACTGTCACCTGCAATAAAGTTGTTTAGAATTAAAACATCAAGGCCCAACAGCAGAAAAATCATCAGTAACAAAGTCAAATCAAGGCTTAAGAAAAAATGTGCTGAATATCATTTTTTCTTGATTTTCTTTGGTTACTTTCTTTTATCAAGAAAAGAAAGTGACAAAAGATCAAACAAAAAACATTTGTTTACTAATCGGTAATTAAAGTCAAGGTTCAGCAGCCCAAAAAATCATCAGCACAAACGCTAAATCAGGGCGGTGAACGGATGTGTTGAAATATCATCCGTTCTTGATTTTTTGGTACTTTTTTATCAGGAAAAAAGTACAGCAAGAAAACCATTAATTTTCTAACCAGTAAATCCCCGTCAATCGAAAAATATCAACTTATCTAATTCCGGTTTGTGAAGACACAAACCGGTAATAAATGCACGAAAAACATATTTGATCGCAACTTTTTTACCGTTGAAACAAGAGCCTTTTCAGGCTTATTGGGAAAAATCTTGAAACAATTAGTGATTATAACGGCAGAGAAGCTGGGAATAACACTGTTGCAAACGGTGGAAAATGCGTTTCTCAACGGTGCTTCTTTCAAAGAATTTAGCGGTCAAAATTACCTATATGAAAAAACAGATTTCTGCGCTGATAATATTCTTGATATTTACTTTATCTGCGCATACGCAACATCAACGTCTTGCAGTATTACCGTCATCAATGACCTACGGTGATGAACTGGCAAGTATATGTATTGACCTTTTCAGGGATGCCCCTTCCAACATAAATTATTATGAAATTGGCAACGCTGCAAATAAGTACAGTGTAACAGATTTACACAAAGTAAAGGCTTCAGGCGCAAACCCTTTAAATGAGACAAAATTTATTGGAGAGGCACAGGAAGATATTCCACAGTACTATAAAAATTTTCTTGAAAAAGAGATTGAAAACTATAAAAATGAAGGCCCGTTAACTGAAGACAGGCTTTCGGAACTGCAGGATGAAGTATGGGCATACAATGGAATGGATGAAATTGGAGGGCTGATAAACCCAACCACAGAAGAACCGTTAGCGCAATTTGAAGAGGCAAAGGAAAACTTTTATTTCCGGTATAATTTACCGGAACAAGAAATAAACGCCGAAGCAATTGTATTAAAACTGGAAGAGCTTCGATTGCTGCGGGAAATTAATAGCCCGGAACCTATACTATCTGATTTTACCTATACTGGAAATTTCATTAGCTGCAAATCTGATGCAGCAACCCATACAATAGACGTTTACTACGATGGGGTGGACTTTGAAACAATGCAGCCACAGTCTGCACTTATAAACACAGGTATTAAATCTTATAACAAAAATCATTATGCGCTGCCAGATATAGCAGAATTCAGCTATTATCACAATAATCAGAATGAATTTCTTTTATCGTTTGAAGATGAAGAGGGGTACTACAAAATGAATTTTGTTATTGCAAACGGGCGGATAACAATGATCGAACCAACAGAAACAGATAATTTAATTTGTTATGTTAAATAGGAGTTCTTTTTGCGCTACTACAAAGGAAGAGTTTGAACAGGATAATACATTGTTGCAAGAACGTAATGCAATAATTGTATCATTAAAATCTGTTGAATACAAACCTGTTTATAATTTAGTAACATTTATATACAGTGCATATCATGATCAGCTCTTTTTTATACTTGGCAATAACATCACGGTCAAGACAGGAAAAATATTGAATGATGATGGCACATTATTAAACAAAGTTTGCCTGTTAGAAATTTACAGGGATTATGAAGCAATATTTTTACAGGTAAATAATCCTGTTGAGTTACTTAATAACAAAAATGCCGGAGAAAGTTATTTTAACTTATGGCGAAAGCTTTTTGCCATTTTTGTTTTACCCCTAATCTATATAAATCAGGGAATTGATTTCAAAGAGATTCTATATAAATTCAATATCTCCTTTGGAAAAAAAAACATTTGTATAAACCTGGGATTACTGTATGACCTTTCGTTCAGGTTTTTACATCAACATAGCAACACCAGCCTGTATTTTACCCATGTGAGCAATGATGCTTTTGTTGAATATTTGCATGATATAAACAGGCTTCCATTTCCGTTGGTTAGCGATATAACAATTGCTTATGGACTTGACAGATTAACTGGTGGGCAAAAACCTTACAATACAAAAATTGCTGCGAGGGAAAAAATTGTAGATGAAATGATTTATATGCTACAGTTGCAAGGCGGCAGTTTTACTGAGTTAAAAGATATGGATACGTTAAGCGAATTATTATCAAAGAATAGTAAACGAAACGTAATTCAATTAATAGCACATTTTCATGATAATATTATTCAACTGCAACACGAAAATTATGTATTCTTAAGCAGGCTGGTAAATTTAATCAATAAGAAAAAACATGATTGTAATTTTAACGATAATATTATTATTGATGCCGTAACATGCAATAATTATACAGACTTTCAGGCAATAAAAAAAGCCGGGATCAGGTACATATATTTCAGTAACCATTACATAAGTACAGACTGGGCATTATTAACATTAAGGGAATTATTCGGTTGTCATATAGCAAAAGAGTTAGGCTGGCAAGTACCTTATCTTAATAGAGAAGTGCATCTACATATAGCCTATGCAAACGTTATACGTGCTTTCTTCTTAATGATGAACAAAAAAAACATAATTAAAATAAAAACAATGAAAAAGGAAATTATTATTGAAGGCAAAGGGCTTAAGCCTTTCTTAAGTTTCATCGAAGCCAAAACTGAAAAATTTGAAAAAGAAAACATATATCCCGGATATGATTTTAAGCCGAAGTTTATTAAAGATGATGAAACGCTGAATGCAGACTTAGTTGGTATTGTTTTAAGCGGCGCATCTAATGCTTTAATACAGGCTATTGCCGGTTTCTCTTTTTCTAGTTTGAAAAATAATGTAACGATTAAATTTAAAGACAATTATGACCGGGAAATAACCATTTCTTCAAAAAATAAAACTGATGCTGAAATAATTGAATTGCTTAAAAGTGCCGGGATTAATGTTTAGTCTGGTGATAAAGATATTTTATTGGCTTCTGGCTTATTTCCTTTTGATTCAATATTGTCTTCGGCCATTATTATCCCAAAAATTACCGGGAGTAAAACTCATTCAACAAACTTGTATTTCACACTGCCACCTACAATAAAGTTATTTAGAATTAAAAATCAAGGCACAACTG
>JAEWJV010000206.1 GCA_023386395.1 Bacteroidota bacterium | reverse complement strand
AGGTTGATAAGTTCATTAGGCGTAAGGTCTGATACCAGTTTTATTTTTCGGTAAAAAGTAGGCCGGCTCATATTCATTTTGCGGGCAAGCTGCTCCACATCAAGCGATGCATTTTCAATATTGGTATAAATAATATTGTTCAATTCTTCCAAAAATTCTTCATCGGCCTTGGAGTGCGCCATACTTTTTATATGTACCAGCGGCGAATTGGCAAAATGCTCTTTTATTTTATTACGGTTAATGAGCAGGTTGGCTACCTGTACCTGCAGGTATTCGGGCGAAAACGGTTTTTCAATATAGGCATCGGCGCCATGCTCAAGTCCTTCTATTTTTGATTGCAATGTATTTTTTGCCGTAAGTAAAATAACCGGTATGTGGCTGAAATCAATATTGGTTTTTATTTCGCGGCAAAGCTGAAAGCCGTCCATTACAGGCATCATAACATCACTTATTACAAGGTGCACGGTTTCTGTATTCAATATATCCAAAGCCTCCTTGCCGTTTAAAGCTGTTAATACGGTGTATTTATCACTCAAATCATTGGAAATAAATTCCAGTATGTCCTCATGATCATCAACCAATAAAATAACCGGGTTCATCAAGATTTTTAATTTTCAGAAGGTTCAGCAATCAGGTTAATACAATTTTTCAATAAGCTGTTTAATACTCAGATAAATCGTGCTGGTTCAGCGGCAGCACCAACACAAAAACATTCATTTGCAAATCGCCTTCTTTCATATATAACCGGCCTTTATGCAACGCTGCCAGCGAACGGGACAGCGCAAGGCCTATACCGCTGCCTATATGGTGTTTGGTCTTTTCAATACGGAAAAAAGGCTCAAACACTTTTTCTTTTAATTCTTCAGGAATAATATAACCATCATTTTCTATTTCTATCACCATGTTTGCAGCCTGCGGGGCAACGGGCAGTAACCGCAGCCTCACTTTTTTTGCAGCGTATTTTATGGCATTGTTAAGTAAGTTACTTAAAATTTTATTCAGCGCTTCTTCATCTGCATAGGCATATACAATTTGTGTTGGCAAAACAAGTGTGTATTCAATATTTCGCGGCTCTGCAATGGCTTGAAAATTGGTATAAATATCATCGAGCAAAGTAGTAATATCAATCTTTACAAAATTTAAGCTAAAGCCTTTGGTTTCTGTTTTCCTGAAATCAAGCAATTCGTTTGTGAGGTCAACAAGCCTGTTTGTATTTTTTTCCATCGTTTTTAAATAGACATCTGCGTGCTTCATATCTGTTGCATGCTTCATCAACTTTTCCATGGGAGCTTTTATTAAAGTAAGCGGTGTGCGAATCTCATGCGCCACATTCGTGAAGAATTCAATTTTTGCCTGGTATATTTCTTTTTCTTTTTCATGTTCCATCAATTCAATCTTTCTTTTATTTTTTTCTACCTGCCTGGTGTGATACATGCGCATAAGCCAGTAAACAGCCGCCGCTATCAATAATGTATAAATTAAATAAGCCCAAGTTGTTGCCCAGAATGGCGGTAATATTTCAACTTCTATTTGTTGTGTGTTATTAACCCATTTACCGCCATTGGTTGCCGCTTTTACCCTGAACGTATAACTGCCCGGTGCAAGGTTGGTGAAATAAACTTTGCGGTTGGTTTTAATGTAAGTCCAGTCTTCATCAAGGCCCTCCATTTTATAAGCGTATTCAATAGTTGCGGGTGCTGTAAAAGAAAGCGCTGCAAAATCAATACTGAAGGAAGACTGGTTATAAGGCAAGCTTATTTTTTTTGTGAGCGATACAGATTGGCGCAGTAGTGAATTCTTCTGGCCCGCCACCAGCTCTGTATTGTTTACCTGGAAGCCTGTAATATAAACGGGCGGCACATAATTGTTGTTTACAAAGCTGTCCGGATTAAAAGCGATAAGCCCTTTAACGCTGCCAAAATACATTTTGCCTGCTGCATCTTTATAACCGGAGTTATAATTAAACTGGTCGGTTAATAAGCCATTTGCTTTTGTATAAATTCTTATCAGGTTTTTAGCAGGGTTAAAACATACCAAACCTCTTGTGGTGGTTACCCATAAATTATTTTTTTCATCTTCCAGTATTTTAAATACCGTATTGCTTGGAAAGCCCTGCCCCGTTGAATAGGCCGTAAATGTTTTACCGTCTTTATTTAATAAACATAAACCACCGCCTTCTGTACCAATCCATATACGTTGTTTATTATCTTCAAATACGGTAGCAACCGTATTGCTGCCAATACTGCCTTTATTTTTGGGATCATACCTGAGGTTGATGCTATTATTGGTTGATGGATTATATTTATATACACCATTACCAAAACTTGGTATCCACAAATTGCCATTATGATCTTCTGTTATAGAATGTGCAAAAACATAATCCGGAATTTCATCAATGAAAACAAAACTGTCATTGGCTGCATTATACCTGTATAAGCCACGGCTGGTAGCGAGATAAATAATGCCATTTTTCGTTTTGCATATACTTAAAATAAAATTGCTTTTTGGCTGGGCAGTGCCGGCGCTTGCCGAATAATGTTTTATTACTTTTTCAGATTTGATATCCATTATATCAAGCCCGTGTTCAAAAGTGCCTATCCATAATTTATCGTCATCGCATAAAAGACCATGAATATTGAAATAGGCAATATCTGTTTTTTTACCTGTAGGCCTGAATTTTTTGAATTCGCCCGTTTGCTTGTTAAGCACATTAAGGCCGCCGTCTTCTGTGCCTATCCATAAATGCCCGTATTTATCTTCACAAATTTCTCTCACTGCGTTTCCGCTTATGGCATGGGGACTATAATCGGGAAAATATTTTTCGAATGAATAATATTGTTTGGGATAATAATTGATGCCGCCAAAATAAGTGCCTGCCCATATTCCGCCTTCTTTGTCTTTGCAAACAGTATAAATAGCATTGTCTGAAAGTGAGTAAGGGTTATTATAATGTTTTTGAAGATTAGATATGCTTCCGGTGGCGCTGTTATAAATAAACAGTCCCGATTCTGTGGCAATCCAATATTCATCGGCAGCACTTTGAATAATATCCCTCACATAAATAGCTGTTCTGTCTGTATTGTAAGCGATAATGTCTTTATAAGTTGTGTCTTTAATATTAAAAACTTTAAGGCCATAATTCGCAGTGCCGGCAAGTATGTTACCTTTATTATCTGCATATATTTTTTCTATCCATTTTGTTGTTGCCGGGTTTGAATTAGAGAAAATATTATAAACAGTAAAAGCATTTGCAGCAGCATTATATTTTTTTAAAAAGCCATTTGTGGTGCCCACCCATATTGTTCCATCGGCTGAGCGGCAAACTGTATTGGCGTCGCCGTATGCATCGTTCTTATAAACATGCACCTGTTTTGTTTTGGATATATAGCATTTCAGTTCAAGCCCGTCGCTGAACCAAAGATTGCCTGCTGTATCTGCAACCATTTCACGAATGGTATTTCTTGTTGCAACAAGCTCTTCAAAGTTTTCCTGCAGTTCACTATACACTGATATACCCGCAGAGCTGCCGATATATATTTTCCCATGTGCATCTTTATATAAACCTCTTATGAAATTATTATCCAGCGAAGTGCTGTCTTCCGCATCGTGCCTGAATGTTTTAAAATTATACCCGTCAAACCTGTTCAATCCATCTTTTGTTCCAAACCACATAAAGCCGCGGTCATCCTGCACACTGCACTGCACGGTATTATTGGAAAGGCCATTTTCTACCTGGTAATGTTTAAAATGGTACGACTGGCAATAAACACTTGTGCCTGTAAAAAACAGAGCAATTAATATGGCTGCAATACGGTTCAAATTAATATGTATGATTTATATACGGGTAAACGCGGCTAAATTATCATAACATCTCAATCAGCAAAAAACAAATTGAGATTTTTTGATGAAAGATTGATACAAATAACCAGGCATAAGTTATGAATTATAACTTTTTTTACGTTCTGAAATTGTATACCGGCTGAAAAGGCTGTATGAAATATTGCTTGTAGTGCGAAACCGGATTACTTAAAACATACATAATAAATAATACCTGCACATCAGCAACATAATGTTGATGCGGTAATGTTTTGTGCAGAAGATAAGGTTGTTATTATGCTGTATCAATAAAAAATTTATGGGAAAGCAAAGATGTTTCATCAATAATTCAACTTGAAAATATTGTATTGAATCACTAACTATAAAAACATGAACAAACCACAAACTGTAGTATTATGAAACAATATTTACGATTGCGCAATCAATCATTTTATTATTTAAATTTTCCTGGAAGCAAACTTGCAAAAACAGTAGCGGTTACACTGCTTGTTTTTGCTTTAATGCAAACGCAGGCTAATGCCCAGAACACTGTTATAACCGGCCATGTTACCGATTCAACAGCAAAAGCATTACCGGGTGTTACTGTTTCCACAGACAAATCAAAAAAGTTTGCTACAACAGATAATGATGGTAACTTCTCCATTACTGTTACACCGGACGATAAAAGCCTGCTGTTTTCTTATGTGGGCATGTCGTCGGTTACACAAAGCCTGGCAGGCCAGTCTTTCATAGAAGTTGTTTTGAACAACGATATTTCCGGTCTTAGTGATGTGGTGGTAGTAGGTTATGGCACACAGAAAAAAGGCTCTGTTACCGGCGCCATTTCTACCATTACCAGCAAAGATATTGACCGTGTGCATGGCGGCTCCACGGTAAGTACAACACTGGCCGGCAAGCTGCCCGGTGTTACGTTCAGAATGCCGGATGGCAGGCCCGGTGCTTCAGCCAATATCCAGATACGCAACATGGGTAATCCACTATATGTAATTGATGGTATTCAGCAGGATGCAGGCCAGTTTAATAACCTGGCGCCAAATGATATTGAAAGCATCAGCATATTAAAAGATGCTTCTGCAGCTATATATGGTGTGCGTGGTGGTAATGGCGTTGTGGTGGTTACCACTAAAAAAGGTACAACCGGCAAAAACAACGTTAACCTCGATATGTATTATGGCTGGCAGCAATGGTTCCGCTTTCCCAAAGTGCTGACTAACTCTTACGATTATATGTATTACGTAGCCGATGCGCAAATGAACAGCAACGGTACAACCAACATTACCCAGGAAGAACTGGATAAATATAAACAAGGAGAAAGTGCAGGCAAGCAATACAGGAGCTTCGACTGGCGCAAGTTTATTACTAGGAATAATAATGCACCGCAAAACTCCATGAACATAAATATAAATGGTGGCTCGGATAAAGTGAACTATTATGTTTCCGGTACGCACTTTTATCAGAACTCTGTATTGGGTGCAGAATATCTGTTTAAACGGACCAATATCCAGTCAAATATTACGGCAAAACTGGCTAACAGTCTAAAGGTGGGAATGGACATTAATGGCAGAATTGAAACAAGGGAAAACCCTGGTGTGCCTGGCGGCGATGATTACTGGCTGGCACGTTACGCTGTATTAAGAAACAATCCTACCGAAAGGCCTTATGCCAACGATAACCCTGCTTATTTAAATGATATAGGCCATATTGAAACCAACTATGCATATTTAAATAATAAAATTGCTGGCCATTTGCAAAACAACTGGCGTGTATTACAAACTAATTTTCATGCAGAGTGGCAGATACCCGGTATAAAAGGTCTA
>JAEWJV010000141.1 GCA_023386395.1 Bacteroidota bacterium | reverse complement strand
GCATACCAGTCTCCATTTTACTGAGTGTTGTAAACATTCCTTTTGTATTGCTTGGCTACAAAACCATTGGCCGTTTTTTCGCCATAAAAACAATTATTACCATAACCATACTTGCCATTGTGGTTGCATTTTTAAAGCTGCCTGAAATAACGCATGATGCATTGCTTGTTGCCGTATTCGGCGGCTTCTTTCTTGGTGCAGGTATTGGCCTTTCCATACGAGGCGGCGCTGTACTGGATGGTACAGAAATACTCGCTATCTTTTTAAGTAAGAAACTTAATGTTTCCATAGGCGATATTATCATTATTATAAACGGCATCATCTTTTCTTTTGCCGCTTATTTTCTTACCATAGAAATAGCCTTGTATTCTATGATAACATATCTCGCTGCTTCACGAACACTTGATTTTGTAATTGAAGGTATTGAAGAATACATGGGTGTAACCATCATATCCGTGCACAGCGAAAAAATAAAAAAGATGATAATTAATATTATGGGCCGCGGTGTAACAATTTATAAAGGCAGCGAAGGTTTTGGTAAGAGCGGCACAAATAAAGAGCGGGATATTCTTTATACGGTAATAACGCGCCTTGAGCTGAGCAAGCTTACTGCAGAAATTGACAAAATAGACAGTGAAGCTTTTATTGTAATGAACAGTGTAAAAGATACAAGGGGTGGAATGATTAAGAAAAGGCCGCTAAAACATTAGTCAGCGTTTTATAGGTATCATTTCATTTGCAAGGAATGTTTTCCAGTCTTCCAGCATTTTACCTTTTAATACACGCGGAAATTTATGCTGGCCGCCAATTTTGCCAAGTGAACGCATAAATTGTATAAAAGTTTTTTCAGGCAAAACATCCAGAAAGATTTCTTTTAATGCATGGCCTCTTTCTGTGGCATAATCATCGTTTAATTGTTTAAGGTAATCATCTATTTTAAAGCGGAGTGTTTCTGCATTTACCGCATCATCGCAGGCCACATACCAATGATGGGCAAATAAATTTTCATAAGGCTCACCCACCACTGCAAATTCAGGAATGGAAATATTCATATCACTGCTGGCAAGTTCTATGGCTTTATTCATATTCTCCACACTTAAGTGCTCGCCCACCAAACTCAGGTAGTGTTTGGTTCTGCCGGTAATAACAATTTCGCAGCGTTGCTTATCGGTAAAACGGATTGTATCGCCCACAATATACCGCCAGGTGCCGGCGCTCGTGCTTATTATCAGCACATAGTCTTTATGTTCTTCCACCTCAGAAACGGTTAAAATCTGCGGGTTTTCAACAGGGTCTCCATTCGCATCAAAATTCTTATCGTCAAACGGAATAAATTCATGAAAAATATGCTCATTGGTCACAAGACGCATACCTTTTGAATTGGGCCTGTCCTGGTAAGCAAAAAAACCTTCGCTTGCAAGATAGGTTTCAATATACGTAAGCGGTTTGGCCAGTAGTTTTTCAAAGCTTTTTTTATACGGCTGAAAACTTACGCCGCCATGTACATAAAAAGCCAGGTTAGGCCATATATCGTGTATGGTTTTAAGATTATATTCTTCGATAATCATTTCCATACACATTTGTATCCAAGCAGGCACACCCACTATAAAGCCGATGTCCCATTCAGGCGCTTTCTTTACAATCTCCCTCAGCTTGCGGTTCCAGTTGCGCTGCCGGGCAATTTTTTTGCCCGGCTTATAAAATGGCTGAAACCAGAAAGGGACTTTTTTAGCTGTAATACCGCTGAGATCGCCGGCATAATAACCACCACCTTTTTGCAAGGCTGTGCTGCCGCCCAGCATAAGCCATCCCTTTCCGATGGAGCGAACCGGGATATCGTTGTAATTACGCAATGAAAGTATCTGGCGTATCATCACCACGCGGTTGCCTTTAAGCAAGTCGTTTGTTATAGGAATATACTTGCTGGCAGCTTCGCTGGTGCCGCTGCTCAGGGCATAATATTTTATTTTGCCGGGCCAGCAAACATCCGGGTAACCCTGAAGTGAACGGTGCCACCAGGCATCATAAATTTTATTATAATTAAATAAGGGAACTTTTTGCTGAAACAGCTTAACACAGTTTTCCTGCAACCCAATTTCATCAAAACGGTATTGCTGGCCAAACTCGGTAAATCTTGCTTTGTGTAATAATTTTCGTAATACACGTTCCTGCTGCCTTTTAAAATCATTTTGCGGCAGGCCAAGCCTTGCACGAATAGTTTCAGGAAGTTTGATATCAAACAATGCCATCCAGGTGGTCTTTATTCAACTTACGAAACTAAGGAAATTTTACATCAGCATAGCAATTTCATTTAGCTCTTAACTAATCAATAGGATAAACGGTTGTACAAAATAAGTAAGATATATTTGCGCATGCTTAAACAGGTATTATTAGAGGCGGTTAAAACTGCAGCCGCAATTATGAAAGACTATTCCACCCGCAGTTTCTCCATCAGCAATAAAGAGGGTATTAATAACCTTGTAACAGAAGTGGACCATAAGTGTGAGGAAGCCATTTTTGAAATCATCAAAAACAACTATCCTGACCATTACATTTTAAGTGAAGAATCCGGTGAATTCGTACAGGATTCAAACTATAAATGGATAATTGACCCCATTGATGGTACCGTAAATTATGCCAATCATATACCGATATGCTGCGTAAGTATTGGCATAGAAAAGGATGGTAAAATGGAACTGGGCGCAGTTTATAACCCTTTTATTGATGAATTGTTTTTTGCAGAACGCGGCAAAGGCGCAAGCTTAAACGGGCAACTGATACACGTGAGCAAAACACAGCATTTAGTTAACAGTTGCCTGGTTACCGGTTTCTCCTATACTTACCTTGATATGCCAAACGGCCCGCTGGAAGTGTTTGGAAAATTTATAAGAAAAGGCGTTCCGGTAAGAAGGTTTGGCAGCGCTGCCATTGATCTTTGCTATGTTGCAGCCGGCCGCTTTGATGGGTTCTTTGAACATAAACTGAATGCCTGGGACAGCGCTGCAGGTTTTTTAATAATTGAAGAAGCTGGCGGCAAGGTAACCGATATGAAGGGGGATTATTACAATCCTTACCAGCCGGGCATTATAGCCACAAATGGTATTATACATGATGATCTGTTGAGAGTAGTACAGGGCGGGGAAGTGGAATAATTATGGTCTGAAATTGTATATCGTAAATAATTATATCAATAATAGCGCTTAATCGTAAATAGCAATGAGTAACCGCACAGAAATATCAACGCTGGGAGAATTTGGTTTGATCAATCACCTTACAAAAAATTTTGAAATAAGTAATGCATCCACTATTGTGGGCGTGGGTGATGATGCCGCCGTAATTGATCATTATGGAAAACAAATTGTAGTTACTACCGATCTCTTAATTGAAGGCGTGCATTTCGATTTAATGTACACGCCTTTAAAACACCTTGGCTATAAAAGCGTGGTTGTAAACCTGAGCGATGTGTATGCTATGAACGCAACACCTGCGCAAATCACCGTGAGCATCGGCGTAAGCAACCGCTTCAGCCTTGAAGCGCTGAATGAATTTTATGAAGGTATTTATGCCGCCTGCGAAAGATATAATGTTGACTTGGTTGGCGGCGATACATCTTCATCTCAAAAAGGGTTTATTATTTCTGTCACGGCGATAGGCGAGGTAGCACCCGATAAGTTTGTAAAAAGAAGTACGGCAAATAAAGGTGATTTAATTTGTGTAAGCGGTGATTTAGGTGCTGCATTTTTAGGCCTTACATTACTGGAAAGGGAAAAAGGCATTTATCTTGAAAACCCGCAGATACAACCCGATCTTGAAAACGAAAGCTACATTGTTGGCCGGTTTTTAAAGCCCGAAGCAAGAAAAGATATTATAGAATATTTTGCGGAGCAAAATATTGTACCAACAGCAATGATGGATATAAGCGATGGTTTAAGCAGTGAAATATTGCATATAAGCAACCAAAGCAATTTAGGCTGCAGGCTGCATGAAGATAAATTGCCTGTTGCCGAAGAAACCCGCCTGGCTGCTTTTAAATTTGGTTTGGACCCCACCGTTTGTGCATTAAACGGCGGTGAAGATTACGAACTGGTTTTTACAGCGAAGCAGGACGATTATGACAAACTTGTTTTGAATGACAATATCAGCATAGTTGGGTACATGACTGAATTAGATGAAGGCCGCAAACTAATAAGCAAAGGTGGAAATGTTTTTGACATCACGGCGCAGGGATGGAATGCATTGAAATAGACGGGATAAAACTCAATGGATGTTTTTCTTTAGCTGTGTTACTTATTCCTAAAACTGTACATCAAAACTCTTTTCTTCTCCATCTCTCGAAATTATCAGTATCGTTTTATCGCCTTTTTTAAAGTGCTGCAAGGCTTGCATGTAGGTTTGTACATCCACAAATTTAAAATCACCTAACTGCAATAAAACATCGCCGGGTTTAAGTCCAATCTTTTCTGCTGTTTTGCCTTTGCTTATGCCATCAATACGCATACCTGTGCCGGTATAACCATAATCGGGCATTACGCCTAAAGTTACGGGCAGGCTCACACTGCGCATTTCTGCATCTTTCGTTTTAAGAAATGAAAGCTTGCCTTTATCGTTGGCTGCATTAATAATATTTACGATGTAATCAACTATTTCCGTTTCATCTTTATAATTTATTTTATCAGCATCATCTGTGGCTTTATGATAATCAGGATGGCTGTTGGTAAAAAAGAATAATACCGGCACGCTATCGCGGTAAAACGCAGAATGATCGCTTGGCCCGCTGCCGCTGCTATCGAATTTTATTTCAAGATTAGGATCGGTGGTTGTTTGAAAAATCTCTCCCCATGTTGATGAAGTGCCATAACCGCCAATGGTTAGTTTACGGTCGGCAGCATATCTTCCCACCATATCAAGATTGATCATATAATTCAAATTCACATTAGCCGTAGGATGCTGCAGCCAGTATTTGGAGCCAAGCAGCCCCAATTCTTCACCTGAAAAAGCAATAAATAAATAATTATTATTTCTTGCTTTTGTATTGTATAGAATCCTTGCCAGTTCAAGCATAGCTGCAGTGCCGCTTGCATTATCATCGGCGCCGTTATGTATCTGCCCGGCGCCATCCAGGCTGTTGCCATCTTCACCATAACCCAAATGGTCGTAGTGTGCGCCAATTACAATAGTTGTGGGTGCATTAAAATTAATATAACCAATTACGTTATGCGCTTTTCGGTTATCTGCCTGCAGGTGCACATTCAAATCAATATCATAGATGCCGGTAAGGTCAGCAAAATGTTTCTGCAGGCCTTGCTGTGTTATATAAATAACGGGAATAGTAACGGCTGCCGTTGTATCGAATTTATTAAACAGGATATTATCAGCCAGTGTTGAACTGTTATAAATAATAAGCGCTGTTGCGCCTTTCTTTGCATCCGTTTCTGCTTCTTCTTTTAATAAACTGCTGATGTCAAAATGCGGGTTGTCTTTATTATCCTCCAAAACATCAGATACATTCCAGAACCAGATTTGGTCCTGTTCGCGCAACATAGGAGAAATGCTGCCTTTCGCACCGGCATTTGCTGAGATAGATAAAGGATAGTAATCTGTTTTCGCTTCAAGCTTTCCACCATTTACAGAAAAATGATTGTCCGGTGAATTGAAAGAAGTGCCTTCGCTTATTTCAAATGCTTGTATAAAACCATTGTCGCCTTTAGGCGCAAGTTTATATTTTTCAAACATATTGCTGATGTACTGCATGGCAAGGGTTTCGCCGGCGCTGCCCGCCCTTCTGCCTTCGAGCTTATCGCTGGCGAGATAGTTAATGTGCGATTGAAGGTTGGCCGTGATTATTTTATCTGCTTTTGCCTTAGCTCTTTTAGACTGTGCGTTTGTTGCAGTTACAACCGGTAATATTAAGAGTATCAGTATAAGCTTTTTCATTTTCCTGTTGATTACCGCAAATGTAAGTGAGAGATTTTATAAAAGGATTGCGGGTTTTAGTTTGAAGAATTTAAGAAATCGTTTTTCTCATTTCGTGATGGTAGGGAATAATATTTATGCTTTTGAACTATCTGCATTCATTTCAGATAATAATAACCGGGAAACCTGCATCTTCTTCTGCCTAATAACAGAAGCCTTATTTTTGTTGCCCTAAATTTATAATATGGGTAAACACGCTTACATATTTCCGGGCCAGGGATCTCAGTTCAGCGGAATGGGAAAAGTTTTATATGACAGCAATGCGCAGGCAAAGGAATTATTTGAACGGGCAAACGATATTCTGGGCTTCCGCATAAGCGATATCATGTTTGGCGGCACAGATGAAGAATTAAGGCAAACAAAGGTTACGCAGCCTGCTGTTTTTTTGCACTCTGTAATTGCATTTAAAACATTAAACGGTGTGAAGCCTGATATGGTAGCCGGCCATTCCCTTGGCGAATTTTCGGCGCTGGTTGCCAACGATGTTTTAAGTTTTGAAGACGCGTTGAAACTGGTAAGCATCAGGGCACAGGCCATGCAGAAAGCATGTGAAATAAACCCTTCAACCATGGCGGCAGTATTGGCTTTGGCTGATGATAAAGTGGAAGAAATTTGCGCCGCCATTACAAAAGAATTAGACCATGGCCAGGTGGTAGTGGCGGCTAACTATAATTGCCCCGGCCAGTTGGTTATAAGCGGCACAACCGAAGCAGTTGACCTGGCTTGTACAAGAATGAAAGAAGCCGGTGCAAAACGTGCATTGCTGCTGCCTGTTGGCGGCGCTTTTCATTCGCCTTTAATGGAGCCTGCAAAAGCAGAACTGGCGGCTGCTATTGAATCAACAACGTTTAATACAGCAAGCTGCCCCGTTTATCAAAACGTGGTTGCTGTTGCCATAACTGATCCTTCTGTTATAAAAACAAACCTGATTGCACAGTTAACGGGCGCGGTCCGCTGGACACAAAGTGTGCAGGCAATGATTGCTGATGGCGCTGCGGAATTTACTGAAGTTGGCCCTGGCAAAGTGTTGCAGGGATTGGTAAATAAAATTGACAAGAGTGTTGTTACGAACGGAGTAAACTGAACGTGAAACGTGAATCGTCAAACATAAAAGCTTAAAGTTTTTAAATGAATGAGCCGGTGTTGTTTCAATGTAGTTTGCTTAAGATTTATAAAACACGCCGGTCAAATCAATCCCCGTTATTTTCGTTTCACTTCAAACAAAATATATGTTTATACCCAACGATACTTTATTAAATAAATATGCACAGGTAATGGTTTTATATGCCCTCAACAATGGGCAGGGCATTAAAAAAAGTGATACTGTTTTTTTGGTGGGGCAGGAGTGCAGCAAACCGCTTTATCTTGCTATTGCCAGAGAAATATATGCAGCGGGCGGCAACATTATTACCCATTATCAGCCTGATAATACCCGTGACCAAAGCATGGCCCGCCTGCTGCTTGAAACAGGCAGCGACGAGCAAATTGGTTTCTTCGCAAAGCCTTACTGGCAGGGCGTTGTAGACGCAGTGGATCATATTCTTTTTATAATTGCAGAGCCGGATATTCATGCATTTGAAGGATTGCCTTCTTCAAAAATAAGCCGCATGAACAGTGCAAGGGCGCCATATATGGCCATGCGTGAAAAGAAAGAGCAGGCTGGTAAATTATCATGGACGCTTTGTTTATATGGCACGCAATCTATGGCCGACGAAGCCGGGCTTTCACTGGAAGATTACTGGGAACAGATAATTGAAGCCTGTTATTTAAGAGATGATAACCCTGTGCAAAAATGGAAGCAGGTACAGCAGGAAATTGAAACGATAAAAGACAAATTAGACGCCCTGCCGATTGAGAAACTGTTTATAAAAGGCGAGGCCGTTGATTTAACGATAAAGATTGGCGATAACCGTAAATGGTTAAGCGGCGATGGTAAAAACATTCCAAGCTTTGAAATATTCACTTCGCCCGACTGGCGCGGAACCGAAGGCTTTATAAGGTTTAACCAGCCACTCTATTATTCAGGAAAACGTATTGCAGGCGTTTCATTAAAATTTAAAGATGGCGTTGTTGTTAAATCTTCGGCTACGGAAAATGAAGATGCTTTAAAAGAAATGATTGCGCAGGAAAATGCTGATAAAGTGGGTGAATTTTCATTAACAGATAAACGGCATTCCCGCATTACAAAATTTATGGCCACTACATTGTTTGATGAAAATATGGGCGGCGAATATGGCAACACGCATATTGCATTGGGTAATGCTTATAAAGACACTTATCCCGGTGATATGATGAAGATTTCTGAAGAGGAGTGGGCGGCTATGGGCTATAATTCCTGCCCTAAAGTGCATACAGATATTATAAGTACGGATAACAGGACTGTAACTGCTTTATTAAAAGATGGAACTGAAAAAGTAATTTATAACGACGGGAAGTTTGTGATTTAGTT